>JAQUHM010000305.1 GCA_028683595.1 Geobacteraceae bacterium
GTATCAGAAAGCGTCCGGCGACCAGAAAACAAAGTCGACACAAGGGACAGGTGGAGACCCGGTGTCCGTCTCCCTGCAGCGGTCCTCTTCCACCATGGGTAAACTGGGTAGTGTCAACGAAGAAACAAATTTGCTTGCGACGGGTATCAGGGAAACAGATAAGGCTTTGAGTGAGGTTTCGAAGGTTGCTGTGAAAATGAAAGAACGGCTCGAAACGATCGTCAAGAATTTTCCTCCTTTCACGATGGACAGTGCGGAACGGAAAGATCTCCTCATGAGCTACATTTCGTTGCGCAAGCAAATTGAAAAAATGACATTTCCCAAGCCTCTGACACCTGTGTACGAAAATAACCGGAAGCTCTGGGGAAAGCTTGATTTTAGCGACGCTCAGAAGATGGACGAGGCAATTCCGGTGCTTGATGAGACATCATCTGACTCTCAGGTCCGGCAGGCTGTCGGAAGTCTTGATAACCTTCAGACCAGTCTCGGAGAAGGAAAAAAAGAGCTGTTTCGCACTATTACCGAATAAAGAGGGTTGAAGCCATGTCATTGAAACTCCGTCTGAAGCCTGAAGAAAAAGTTCTCGTTGGAAAAGCCGTAATCATGAATGGCCCGAGAACTTCAGAATTCGTCGTTGAGAATAATGTGCCGATCCTCCGCCAGAAAGACATCATGACCGAGGAGGATGCAAATTCACCTTCACGGCGCGTCTATTTCGCGATTCAGCTTATGTACATTGACACCGAAAAGTTGGTCGAATATCACGGAAAGTACTGGGAACTGGTGAATGATATCCTTGTTGCCGCACCCAGCACGAAACCGTATATTGAGAGGATCAGTGAACAGATATTGGCCTGTGATTATTATCAGGCCCTGAAACTTACCAGAAAACTGATGCACTATGAAGAGGAGTTGCTTGCCCATGTCAAATCCTTATAATATCTACCAGAACGTTCAGAAGGACGGAATGTCGCAGCGAGAACTTGAAGCATCGGTGCTGACCAAGGCGGGCCGCATGCTGAAGACGTGTCAGGACAATTGGGATGCCCCGGACAGGGAAGCTAAACTGGACGAGGCGGTTCGCTATAACCAGAAAGTTTGGAGCTTCTTTCAGAGTGAACTGACCATGCCGGACAGTCTGCTGCCCAAAAAGTTGCGAGAGGATATTCTCAGCCTCAGTCTGTTTATCGACAAACGTCTGCTGGAGGTTCTGGCTTTCCCCTCGCCCGAAAAGCTGAATGTTGTTGTAAATATCAACTTTGGCCTTGCAGTGGGGTTAAGGATGAAACAGGGGGAGAATTCCTCTGAACAGCAGACGGAGGCGGTTGCCGTCTAGGTGCTATTGCAAAAACGATATGATCAAAAGCCCTCTTTTACTTGGTGAAAGAGGGCTTTTGTCGTTTTCTTGGTCGACCCTCTCCTGAAAAAATGAGGTAGATATGATGTGTGGCTAGACCTGCCAGGTTTCCAAAACCTGGCAGGTCTACTTTCGTAGTGACGCATACAGATGAACCAGTTACTGTGGTGCTATCTTTTTTCGCGTGGTAGGTTCCTTCCGACCAGTACTGATCTGTTTTAGTTTTCAAAGTGAAACTGAACACGTAAAACTCAAAACAGGATATTCTACTTTGGGCATCGACCTTGAACGCGCTTTTCCTCGATCCTAGAACCTCGTTTCTTTATCTTCATGCTGCTATCTCCCGCAAAATTTCTTCTGAGCGTTGATTGTGGTAGCCTTCCTCACGCAGGAGGTTCAGTAGGTTGCGTGCCGAATCAATTTTACCTGCCGTCAGGAGCTTGTCTGCACATTCATTGATGAAACCGGTAAAATTGATCTGGCGCTCGCGAAGAGTCTTGAAGTATTTTTTCCCTTCACCTGCTCTTCCGGAAGACACAAGGGAGACTCCTTGCATCAAAAGAGTATTCGGGTCATCCGGGTGGAGGGTCAGGGATGGTTCAAGGAGAGCAAGAGCCTCGTCACTAGACCCGATGCAGAGTTCGCACATGGCAAGGTTGGTGATGACTTCACGGTAGCCCGGTTTCAGTTCCAACGCTTTGCGGGATGCTTGACGCGACTCCTCGAAGCGCGACAACATCAGCAGATTATAGCCCAGGTTGAACCAGGCAACATCCATGGATGGATTGAGGTCCAGAGCTCTTTTCCATAGTTCTGCCGCCTCTTCGTATCGTGCCAATTCACCTGCTTGAACAGCCAGTTCGTAGAGTGCCTTCACGTCGTTTTCTTTTTCCGCAAGTTTTTTGATTCCCAGATCGTAGTACGCCTGTTTCTTTATTATAATCCTTTCTTCGTCCAGAAAGCCGTAGTGGTGCACCGGAATGTCACAGTCGGAGACCGGGATGCCGTTACGCTCAATGGACTGCTCAACGATTTCATGGATCGGGTTTTCAAAAATGATACCTCTCCTGTTAGGGAAAATTCGAACTTTGGTGCTTGGCACCCAGCCACCGGCAGCCTCTTCCATGGGGTAGCGGCCGTCGTTGGACTGCCATTTTTCCCGATTTACCTGGAGCATGTAATTGCGGCTGACAATGGCAAGCGCATGTGGAGTCTCAGCTATTTCAGCAAGCATTTCCTTGAGCCTGCCATGATCCAGGGGCGACAGTACTTCGTCTGCATCCATGACGAGAATCCAGCGGCATGAGGCGTGGGAAAGGGATGCATTCCGTGCCGCAGAAAAATCCCCGTTCCACGGAAAGTCGTAGACCTTTGCACCGAAAACCCGGGCAACATCCCGTGTTCTGTCATCCGAGCCCGTGTCCACAATGATAATTTCGTCGGCAAGTGGTAGCAGGCTGGCCAGGCAGCGGGGCAGGTTGGATTCCTCGTTTTTCGCGATCATGCAGACGCTCAGGCTTGTCGGTACGTCGGGGTTGACTTGTTCCAGGGGGCCGAGGGCATCCCGCAAAGGTAATGACGCCTCAAGGAGACCTTCGGGTATGCCGAACTCGATGATGGTTTCCTGAATCAGTGTCAGGGCGCGCTTTGTTTCCCGATTCCTGAGAAGGAGGTCGATCAGCAGGAAGGCAATTCGACGGTTCTGGGGAAACAGGCGACGGGCTTCTCTGAACGCGTTGATGCCACGATCTGCCTGCTCCTGGTTTTGGAGAGCCGCATGAAAACGTTCGGCAGAGTCCGGGATAGTGGGGCAGAGGTTGAAACCCCTCTCCAGAAATTCGACCGCCTCATCATAGTAGCTGTTTGACCAGGCCAGAGCGCCGAGGTTCGTAAAGGCTTCCGCGAAGCCGGGGTCATATTCCGTTGCCTTGCGGAAATTATCTTCAGCTCCGGTTATATTCTCATCATGAAAGGCGAGAACCCCGAACAAGTTATGGACTGCTGCCTGTCTACCATCAAGAGCAGATGTTTTCTGGAGTAATGCTTGTGTGGTGGAAATGTCTCCGAGACCTTGATGCGCGTAGGCGCAGAGCAATGATACCTGTCCGGTATTCGTGCCTGAGGGTAGTTCGCCGAGAACGCCCAATGCATCCTGGTACCGCTTCTCCTCGATTAGTTTTTGTGCGAGAAATAGGTAGAAGCGGTTTTCCGTTGGGATCAGCTTGATTCCTTCTTGCAGGATCGCTTCAATTCCCTTGTTCGGTTCTCCTTTGTGAAAGAGTACCTCTGCTTTTTCCAGTGTCTTGAGGGTCAAGATCTGTTTGGCAAGTTTTTCATCGGGAAAGGGACCGCTCCATTTTTTGCTGAAGAGCGAATGATTTCCCGTCATTGCTTGGGTGAAGTCAATCCCGTTACCCTTGAAGCTGGCGCTGCCGTGATGATGGATAAATACATCACCGGCGACCAGGTTGCGGTATCCTTCCAGTGCTGCTCGCAGGCAGTAGTCGTCATCCTCGAAATTACCGCTGCCGAAGCGTTCGTCGAGGAGACCAACCCGTTGAACCAGTTCTCTCCGGAAGAGCATGCAGAAACCGACGATACGTCTGAGGGGGATGCGTCTGCCGCGATATTTGGAACGGAATTGCAGCGCATAACCGTCAAGGGCTGTTGTGTCGCTATAACTCACATCGGGAACCATCTGGATGCCGCTGATACTGTTGGTCATGGGTCCGACTATCCCCACGTCGGCAGCCGAATGGAGACATTCCATGAGTCCCGACAGCCAGCCGGGCGTTACCACCGTGTCGTTGTTAAGCAGCAGGATATGACTTCCCGTTGCGGCTTCGATCCCCTGGTTACAGCCCTTGGAAAAGCCGAGGTTCTCGCTGTTTTCAATCAGGGAATAGTTTTCTCTGGCATTTGCCTGCTCCCGGAGCCATGCGATTGTGCCATCAGTGGAGCCATTATCCACCAGGATAACTTCATGGGGCTCCGGGGTGTGTCTCTCGATGCTTGCGAGGCACTCTTTCGTGAAGGGAAGTTGGTTCCAGGTAAGGATGACAATCGAAGCAGACACAGGGTTCATTTCGTGGATTTTTTGCAGGATTTTCGTTTCCCGATTCATGGTTCGATAGGGTGCCAGAACTGCACCGGTTTCGCTCGGAATGCCGTCTCTGGCAACTACCAGGTCCGGTCTCACCTTTCCAAGCCATTTAGCATGAAGTCGTTCGATATTCTGTTGAGCCATACGGAATCTTTCCGGACCGCTCTGTGATTCATGGTGAATGAGGACGCTAGCGGGCTCGTATACAAGCTGCCAGCCTTTTTCCCTGAGTTTAAAGCAGAGATCCACATCTTCGTATCCGTTCCAATATTCCTCATCAAATCCGCCCGTGGCCCGGAAAGCTGACTTGCGGATCAGTAGGCAGGCTGCGGTGAGTGCCTGGACGCTAAGAGAGTGGTTGGCAAGGGGGAAGTCCGATGGGCGTCCCTGATGGGCGTTTATTGCCACAAGGAGA
>JAQUHM010000306.1 GCA_028683595.1 Geobacteraceae bacterium
TTGCTAAAATCCTCTCAATCCGTCAGGAACTCCCTGATTTTCAGTGTAATACCCTCAGCATCAAGGCCGTACAGGGATCTCAACTCTGCCTGTTCTCCCTGTTCGATGTAGCGATCAGGAAAACCCAGTCTCTTTACCTTTACCTCTTCAACCCCCTCCTCTTCAAGCAGTTCCAAAACAGCGGTACCAAAACCACCTTCAAGGACATTCTCCTCAACAGTAATGATAACGCCGGTCCTGTTTGCAAGGCCAAGTATCATTTCACGGTCCAGGGGCTTCACAAACCTGGCATTCATGACGAATAGGGAAATTCCCTCCCCTGCTAGCTTTTCAGCAGCTTCAAGGGACGGTTTGACCATGGTTCCCACCGCAATAATTACTCCCTGATCACCCTCTCTCAAAATCTCACCGCTACCAATTGGCAGATGAGAAAGCGGCTGATCCAGCGGAACGCCGAGTCCACTACCGCGAGGGTACCGTAGCGCAATGGGGCCGTCATGATGAATCGCAGTTGCAATCATATGACGAAGTTCATTTTCATCCTTTGGCACCATAACGACCATGTTGGGAAAGGTGCGCAGGAAGGAAAGATCGAAAAGACCATGATGCGTCGGTCCATCGTTACCGACCACTCCGGCCCGATCAATGGCAAAGGTTACCGGAAGGTTTTGCAGACAGACATCGACGATCTCGTCATAGGCACGCTGAAGGAAGGTAGAATAGATAGCGAAGACGGGTTTGAAGCCCTCTGCAGCAAGACCCGCGGCAAAAATAACGGCATGCTGCTCCGAAATGCCAACGTCAAAGAACCTCTCGGGGAAGTCTCTGGCAAATCCGGAAATCCCGGTCCCTTCGGGCATAGCCGCAGTGATGGCAATGACTTTCTCATCCTCGGCGGCAAGCAGTTTCATAGTCTCGCCAAAGATTGCCGTATAGGAAGAAGGAGCGCCCTTTGAAGAGTGGGGTTTGCCGGTCTCCCGGTCAAAAGGCCCGATGCCGTGAAAGAGCGAAGGATTCTCCTCGGCAGGCAGATACCCTTTCCCTTTCTTAGTAAGAACATGGATGAGAACGGCATTGTCAAACCGTTTAACTCTCTCCAGAGTAAGGATGAGGCGGTCCAGGTCATGTCCATCGATTGGTCCGATGTACTCAAAGCCGAATGCCTGAAAAAGCATTCCGGGCGTAAAAAGTCCCTTGAGCGACTCTTCAGCCTTCCGGGCGACATGGAGAACACTCTGGCCTACGCCGTCAAGACCTTCGAGAAAATTCTGCACATCCCTCTTGATGCGATGCACGAATTCATTGGTCATGGTTCGGCTCAAAAAATTCGAAAGAGCGCCCACGTTCTCGGCAATTGACATTTCATTATCGTTGAGAATAACAATCAGGTCCTTATTCAGATGACCGGCATGATTGAGCCCCTCATAGGCAAGACCACCGGTCATGGACCCATCGCCAATAACGGCAACGACCTTATTACTCTCATGTTTCAAATCACGAGCGGCAGCAATACCGAGGGCTGCGGAGATAGATGTGGACGAATGTCCCACACCAAATGCATCATGCGGAGACTCGGAACGTTTCGGGAAACCGCTCATTCCACCCATTTTGCGCAACGTAGGAAACGAGTCACGTCGCCCGGTAAGCAGCTTATGAGCATAGGCCTGATGTCCCACATCCCAGACAATCTTGTCGTCAGGAGTTGAAAAGACCTTATGAAGGGCGATCGTCAACTCTACAACACCAAGACTGGGAGCCAGATGTCCGCCATTAGCGGCACAGACGTTGATGATTGTTTCACGGAGTTCTCCCGCGAGAATCTCCAAGTCTGCGAGGGTCAGTATTTTCAGGTCGTCCGGAGTAGTAACGGAAGAAAGTATCTCTGTCATCAGGATTTCCGCTTAACGATGTACTTGGCTATTTCTCTCAGAGGATCGGCCTTTTCGCCAAGACAGGACAGAGCCTCAATGGCAACATCAACAAGCTCTTCGGCCCGTCGCTTTGACTCGGCAAGACCGGTGACAGCCGGGTATGTTGCTTTTCCCCTGGCCTGGTCGCTGCCGGCATCCTTGCCGATCTGTTCTGTGGTGCCCTCAATATCGAGAATATCATCAGCTATCTGGAAAGCGAGACCAATTGCCTCTGCATAACGGGTAACTGCATCGAGTTCCTCACCATGAGCACCACCGATCAGTGCGCCACTCCTGACAGATGCCTTGATCAGAGCACCGGTCTTATGGGTATGAATATAAAGAACGGTAGCCAGATCAATATCCGTCTTCCCTTCACTTTCCATGTCCACCACCTGACCGCCGATCATCCCCCGGGAGCCCGAACAGACGGCCATTTCGTGGATAACCTGGCGAACAACTGCAGGATCAAGATCATCCGAACAACCGGGATTGCTCAAAAGTATGAATGCCTCGGTCAGGAGTGCATCACCGGCAAGGATTGCAGTCGCCTCGCCAAAAACTTTATGATTAGTCGGATTGCCGCGGCGAAAATCGTCATTATCCATCGCCGGCAGGTCATCATGGATCAAGGAATAGGTGTGAATCATTTCCATAGCACAGGCAGCCGGCATTGCCTTCCTGACATCACCACCAACCGCATCACACGCCGCAAGAACCAGGATCGGGCGAACTCTCTTGCCGCCGGCAAAAACCGAATATCGCATGGCTGAGTGAATTGATGAAGGCAACTCATCCTTCTGCGGAAGATAATTTACCAATGATTCATCAACCTGTTTTTGCATTTCTTTCAAGTAACTCTTTAAGTCCATTTCATATCTCGATTCGAGTTGATTTTTACTGCTCTTCATCCAGGGAAAAATCCCTTTTCACAAAAGCACCGTCTTTCTGTTTCAGAAGGAGTTCCACCTTCTTTTCAGCTTCGTCAAGTTTCTTGACACAGAAGTTGGCGGATCGGACACCCTCTTCAAAAACCTTCAGAGATTCATCAAGGGTGAGATCACCACTTTCCAGTTTACGCACTGCATCTTCCAGCTTTTTCAGGACCGTTTCAAATTTCTCTGCCGCCATACCAGCAATTCCTCCCGAAAGGGTTTTGTGCATTATACGGAATCCTCCCTGCCAGTCAAGAAAGACGGAGGAGGTTCGAGGTTAAAGGTTCGAGGTTCAGGAATCGTTTTTCAGGGATTCGACGACACAGTATGCAGAACCATGCCTGAATGTCACGGCAACTGAGTCGCCCGGATCAAGCTGGTTACTGCTGCGAACGATCTCTCCACCTGCACGGGAACGGGTAATGGAATATCCCCTTTCGAGAGTCGCGAGTGGAGAAAGAACGGAAAGTTGCGCGGCATTCACGGCGTTTTTTTCCCGGGCACTCTCTATCATGTGGCTCATGGCGTTCGCCATCCGATCAGACGCAATCAGCAACCGCTCCCTGAAGCGCTCGACCTCCAAGGCAGGATTCCGGACATAAAGACGGTGTGACAGCCCTACAAAACGCTCCTTGGAAAGGGAAAACTTTCCGCGAAGGACTCGATCTGCTCGATCCGACAACTCATCGACCCTCTGCATGAGGTGTCCAACCCAGAGGGCAGGATCTTTGAGTGAAGACAACATCCCCTCTGTCCTGTCACGTCTTCCCTCCAGAATTCGCTCCATGGCCATTGAAAGGCGATGGGAGAGATTACCCAACTGGGCATCCAATTCCTGGCGGCTCTTTACGACAAGTTCGGCAGCCGCAGACGGTGTGGGGGCACGCAAGTCAGCAACAAAGTCCGCAATCGTATAGTCAACTTCGTGCCCGACTGCAGAGATCACCGGTATCCGTGATGCATATATCGCCCTGGCCACCAGTTCCTCGTTAAATGCCCACAGGTCTTCCATGGAACCGCCTCCACGACCGACGATGAGCACGTCAACCTCGCGATAGCGGTTAAAATCGCGGATTGCGGATGAGATCTCTGCCGCAGCACCTTCCCCCTGGACGGTAACCGGTCGGATCAGAACCTCAACGCCGGCATGACGACGCCGCAACACCGTCAGGATGTCATGGATGGCAGCACCGCTGGTGGAGGTTACGATACCGATTCTGCGCGGCAAACCGGGAAGGGGCTTCTTGCTGGATTCATCGAACAGCCCTTCCCTGGCAAGCTTCTCCTTCAGCTGAACAAAAGCCAGTTGGAGCGCCCCGACTCCCTTCGGTTCCAGATATTCGGCTATGAATTGATAGTCGCCTCGCTGATCATATACGGACACCTTGCCGCGCAGGACCAGAGCCATTCCATTCTGGACCTTGAACTTCAGAACCCGGGACGAGGCCCGGAACAGAACGCAACGGATCTGGGCTCCCGCATCCTTCAAGGTGAAATAAAGATGGCCCGAAGCGGGAACAGCCAGATTTGAAACTTCACCCTCTACCCAGACATGCTCGAAATTTTCCTCGATTACTTCCCGAATAAGAGAAGTCAACTGGCTGACGGTAATAATTCTCTTTTCAGTAAACATTCCCCTCTCTCCTCCGGCACTGACTGAGAACATCAATAGTACTTAAAGAAATCGCATTGCCTGACGAACTGTCAACTTCCCTGTTTCAATCAGGCAACCAGCTGTTATCACAAATGAAACATGAGCACATAGAAATCGAGCAAAGTATCGGTTGACCGCCCTCGATTCTTTATAGTACCATCGCAGGCTATGAAAAAGTACCCCTATGTCATAACCATCTCATCGGAAAAGGGCGGAGTCGGCAAGACAACCCTTGCCATAAATCTTGCTATTTACTTGAAGGCCCTTTCCGAAGATCTTCCCGTCTCGGTCGTATCCCTCGACAATCATTTCACCGTGGACAAAATGTTCTCAATCAAAGGGCAGAAAACCACCGGCGATGTCACCGATCT
>JAQUHM010000307.1 GCA_028683595.1 Geobacteraceae bacterium
CCAAGTGGGCCCATGGATCGAGGATGTTGAGCTGTTTGTGGTTTTTCACGTGAAACATGATGCCGTCTCGTATTTTATTGATATTGCGTTAAATAATAACAAAATTCGAGAAACTTGGCAAGCAAAAGCAGGGCGATTAACCTGTGAATTTAGGCAGTTAAGCGAAAATACTTTTTACGAGGCCATCATGATTCGCATGTTTAAAATAATCCTGGCTCTCTGCTTGATGGGTATTGCTGTCACCGCTCATTCAACGGAAAATCAAAAGGCGTTGACGCCTGAGGAAAAAGCGTACATTCAGGAAAAAATGCAGGTGACCATTGGTGTTATTGATAACGAGCCCCCCTATTCATTTTACTCCCAGGGAAGAATTATCGGGTTCTCCATTGACCTGCTTCATCTTTTGGAACAAAAGTCAGGGCTGAAATTCAACTTTGTTCTTGGCAGCTGGTCCAATGTTTTTTCGTCTTTCAAAAAAGAGGAACTGGATGTCATCGATCAGATCTCCTTTACCGAGGACCGCAGCAAATGGCTGCTCTTCACCCCGGCCTATCACATTAAAAAGCTTGTCCTGTTCATGCGGACAGGGGAAATACCCTCCTCCTTTTCGGGGTTAAAGAGCCTTAAGGGGAAAAGGGTCGGTATCATAAAAGATATTTATTACGCAGATGCCATCCGGTTAAAAAATTTGGTCGAGGTTCACGAGTATGACGATTATATCTCACTTATGAAGGCCCTTTCCTTTGGCTGGATAGATGCGGTGGTATCCAGCGAATTTACCGGACATTTCATCGCCCGGGACAATAACCTCACCGGGTTGGGGATGGCCGGGCCCTTTAAGATAGAAGGGGTCACAGAGGAGGACTACCGGCTGGGCGTATCCCAAAAGGAACCCCGGCTCCATTCGATTCTAGACAAATTGTTGAAGGCGGTCCCAAAGGAAACACTTGAGGATCTAACCCGCAAGTGGAGCCAATATCCCTATCTGGACAAAGATGATTCCAAGCTTTTTTTGACCGATGGGGAAAAGGCTTTTATTCGGGATCACTCGATTGTCTCCATGGGGATGCTGGCAGATTTTTCTCCCTTCAGCTTTACCAGCCAGGGCCGCCAGGCGGGCTATACCGCGTCCCTTCTGGATATCATTTCCGAAAAGACCGGAATGAAATTTTCCTATGTTGTGGATGACTGGTCCAAGGTGCTTTATCTTTTTAAAACCGGCCAGTTGGAAGCCCTTGCCAACATTTCCTATACCGAAGAACGGACAAAATTTACCCGGTATACGGATGTCTATCACGCCATTCCAACAGTGGTTTTTGTGAGGAACGAGTTTAGAGACTACAAAGATGTCAACAGCTTGAGGGGCCTTTCTGTGGGCATTACCGCAGATGTCTTTTATAAAGAGGCGCTATCCAGGGCTGTCGGCCCCCATTTGCGTGAATATGACAATCACTCCGCCATGATGAAGGCCTTATCCTTTGGGGATCTGGACGCTGTGGTCTCTCCGCTTAATACCGGAAACCATTATATCCGAAAGCTTGGGCTGGTTAATCTGGTAGTTGCCGGAGAGCTTGACTCTGAAGAGGTGCCGGCTGAAGATCTTCGTTTCGGTGTCCGGCCGGACCTGGCCCCTCTGGACAGCATTCTTAACAAGACCTTAAAATCTCTGTCCGCCGCAGACTGGCAGATGCTTGAAACCACCTGGCTTTCTCCCAGAACCGGGAGCTTTTCGGATTACATGCTCAGGTTTTCTGAAAAAGAGCTGGCCTATCTGAAAAAAAAGAAAAAACTGGTTCTTTGCGTGCTCTCCGACCGGCTGCCCTTTGGAACGGTCGGCAACGACGGCCGTTACACAGGGATCGGTGCGGATTTGATCGCGCTTTTGGGCAAGAAGCTGCCCATCGCCATAATCGTGGAGAAGTGCGACTCCTGGGCGGACTTGTTCCAGTTGATCAGGCAGAAGAAGTGCGATTTTTGTATGGACGTCATGAAAACAGATGAAAAGCAGCAGTACATGGATTTTACAAGCCCCTATCTTACCGTCCCCAATGTTATCGCCACCTCTGTTAATGCGCCGTTCATTGACGATGTTAGAAATTTTCTGGATCGTCCCATGGGGGTCACCAGGGCATCACCTATTTATGCAAGGCTTAAATCCGCCTATCCCCGCATGTCCCTCGTGGCGGTGAACAACGATCTGGAAGGTATTGCAAAGCTGCAGAGAGGAGAGTTGTTTGGCTTTATCGAAACCATGACCAGTATCGGTTATCATCTACGGCAGGAGAAAATCGTGGATGTCAAGATTGCTGGTAAAATGCCCATGGACTGGCAGCCCTGTATCGGCACCCGGAGTGACGAGCCTCTGTTGGGGGCAATTTTTCAAAAACTTATCATGTCCGTGTCTGACCAGGAAAAGTCCCGGATTCTGGATCAATGGCTCAGCGTAAAGGTGGAGCAAAAATTTGACTATTCTCCCTTCTGGAAGGTTCTGGGAGTACTTTCCGTCATGGTGTTCCTTTCCTTGTTCTGGATACAAAAAGTGCGCAAACTCAACAGAAAGCTGGTCGAGGCAAACCACGCCTTAGAGGAGTTGAGCAGCACCGACGGGTTGACCGGGCTTTTTAACCGGCGGACATTTGACGAGCAATTCCGGCGGATGTTCAATATGTGCAAGCGCAGTGCCATCCACTTTTCGGTTGTCATCATCGACATTGACCATTTCAAGAGGCTCAACGACACCTATGGCCATCCTGCCGGAGATAAATGCCTAAAACGATTTGGCGGAATCCTTATGGAACGGTTCCAGCGGCGTTCAGATATCGTGTGCCGGTTCGGCGGTGAGGAGTTCGCCATTATATGCACGGGCGAGGACGCCCGAAAGATCGCCGACTATATTGATGATCTACGCAGATATATGCAAGATAGCCATATCCCCCATGACGGCCGGAAGATTAACTTCACCATCAGTGCGGGAATCTATTCTAATATTCCCCGGGAGGACACCATTGCCGAGCAATGCTTGAACATGGCGGACCAGGCCCTTTATGAGGCCAAGAACAACGGGCGGAACCGGGTGGTGGCTTTTGAGGCCACGGCATCTGTGAACATTGCATAAAAACAGTGACTTATGGGTCAGATCTTGAATCTTGAATTGTTCCGAAGTATTTTCTATTCATGGTCCGACTACTGCGCAGAGTATTTACCGGAGCCATCTATCATGTAACTTCCCGGGGCAATGCCCGTACTTCCATTTTTCTGGACGACCTCGACAGAAATATTTGCCTCTCCGTGCGCGGTCTGTCTTTGCGTCGGCTCAATATGATGTTCCATGCATATTGCCTAATGACCAATCGCTTTCATCTGTTTGTTGAGGCACTGGATGCCAATCTTTCCCAAGCCATACTTATGACACGCTAGGCCGTTTCACCAAAGGAGTTGATACTGATTGGCAGACGACGAATTTCACCTACGATGTCTTGGGACGGGTAGCGACAGCCACCGATCAGACAGGTCGCCCCAGAAATTACACCTACGACACCAACGGCAATCTCGTCGAACAAAAACTGCAGATTAGCTCAACCGTATGGGATCAGACCACGTGGCAATACGATCTTACGGATCGTCGGATTGAAACAACGGACAACGCAGACGCCACCACGAGCTTCGAATACGACTCGTCCGGCAACGTGCTGAAGATCACCAATCCCGACGGCTACAACCTGACTTTTGTCTATGACGAGGCAAATCGCGCCACCAAGGCGAACGATCCCGAAGGAAACACCGTCAGCACCGAACGGGATGTCAATGGTAAACCTAAAACCAGTACCGACCCCAACCTCAATACTACCAACTACAGCTATTGGGGGACAAATCGTAACGGTTTACTGAAACGGGTGACCCTGCCGAAGGTTTCCGGCTTCAGCCGAGGACCAGCCATCGAGTATGATTACGATGCGCTTGGCAACGTCATTTCGCAAAGCACGATTCCCGGCGACGCGTCAACCCCGCAGACCAGCCTGACCACCTACGATGAACTGAACCGGCCCGTGCGCGTGGTCGGGCCAAGTTATGCCGACGCGACGCTCGGCACCATCCGGCCCGTCACCATTTACACATACAACCTGCTGGGATTGCTCACCCAGGTCAGAGCCGGTCGCACTGACGCATCGGGTACCGCTCCGGCCTCCGACGTCGTTACCGTGCAAATGAGGTATGTCTATGACGATTTTGGACGAAGACTGAAAGCGACCGATGCCTTGGGCAAGAACATGCTCTTTACCTCTGACAGCAACAACAACGTCACCCAAATCTGAGGTGGTATTGAAAAAGTGGACACTTTCTTAAGGGCGGGTTAGACCGCAAGAGGAGGTGCCTTATGACAAAAAAGAGGAAGAAATACACCCTGGAATTCAGGGAGTCTGCAGTCAAGCTGATTACGGAACAGGGGTATAAAAATGCCGAGGCCGCTCGTAATCTGGGTATTAACCCAACCAGGTTCGGCCGCTGGAAGCGTGAGATTGAGGGCGGTGTAGTTGGCAACTCAGATCCAAAGGCTATTCAGGCTGAATTGACTCGCCTTAAGAAAGAAAATTACCGCCTGAAATTGGAACGTGAAATCTTAAAAAAAGCGGCGGCCTTCATGGCGAACGAATCGGGGTGCGGTATCACATGATCGATACTGAAAGATCTTCAGGCGATACTTTGGCGTCCAAACTATGTGGTACTGGCAATGCCAAACTGTATGTGATAATTTTCTTAATCGGCTCATTTGCTACTCCCTTGCTCTCAGTTGTGGGGACAACTTGAGCTAT
>JAQUHM010000308.1 GCA_028683595.1 Geobacteraceae bacterium
TCGAGTCGTCCCACGGTTCCTTGATCCGGGCAAATGCGTACTGGACACTGGTGACATTGGGGAAGATCTCGATCCGGTCCTTGGGGAGATTGCGGAACAGGAAGCGGGCGACACCGAAGAAGTTCGGGTCTCCGGAGCTGAGCACCACGACTTGTTTCTCGGTGCTCTTGAGAAGGTCCAGCATGATGGAAAGATCGGAGAAGGTCTGCTTTTCCCCCTTAAAATCGGGAAAGATGTTCAGGAGCCGCTGATGGCCGATGAGCAGGTCCGCCGAGTTGATGGCCTCAAGCGCTTTTGATCCGAACCCTTCCCAGCCTTCGATGCCCGCGCCTACCAGATAGATTTTGTGCTGCGGCATGATTTACCCCCCTTGAACTTTCATAAACATTTGACTTTCACCAAGGGTCGCACAGTGAAGTCCCTCTGTTGATTTTACCGGAAATATAGCACTTCTCCCGTATAGCCTGCCAGTAAAACCTTTACCCGGAGTCGGGGGGCAAGCTGGGCGACGAAACGCGAAGCCCTGTTGCTGACAAGAGAAATGATTGTCTTGTCGTGTCCGGTCGCTTCCAGGACCTCACGCGCTGTGTTGGCATGCTCGGTATTCTGCACAAAGCGTGAGGTGCGAGGCGATGCCGTGAGCCATTTCCGCAGTTGGCTCAGGTCAAGCTGCGAGGAGGAAGCATGGGTCTGCTCATGTCCGCAGGCAATTTTCAGGAGTTTGGCGAATTGTGCGGCAAGGACCACATTTCTGATTCCCCTGCGCTCGCAGGCCAGCAGGGCATGGCCCACATGGTCGCCCATCATGATGAAAGACTCATCGGAGAGTTTGCGCAGGATTTTTTTGTGAGACCTTTCACCCTCCTTGTGGCAGGACGGTTCCGGTGCATGTGAAGCTGCAGCAAAATGCTTCTGCGCTGCCATTTCGCTGGTCCTGCCGGTGGAGAGCACCAGGGTTTTGCATCCGCACGCCACGGCAACGTCGACGGCAGCGTTAATGGTGTCGGTCCAGGCCTGACTGGAGATGGGTTTCACGATGCCGCTGGTGCCGAGAATGGAGAGCCCGCCGATAATACCGAGCCGGGAGTTGAGGGTTTTCTTTGCCAGTTCTTCCCCATTTGGAATGCTGATGGTGACGTGGGGTACCAGGGGTAAACATTGGGCGGTTAGTAGTGGACAGTGGATTGAAAATACCTCGTTCACTACTTCCGCAATCATCCTTCGGGGAATCGGATTGATGGCCCATTCTCCCGGCGGGACCGCCAGTCCCGGTTTTGTGACTCGGCCAATGCCGGTTCCGCCCCGAATTACCACGGTTTCCCCGTTGGAAGCCCCGGCCAGGGTCAGCTCAGCGTGAATCTCCGCACCATTGGTCACATCGGGGTCATCGCCGGCATCTTTGATGACATAACAGCGGGCCCTGTCGCTGCAGAGTTCCTGCCCGTGGAGGCGGAAACGGACAGTCTCCCCGGTGGGCAGGATTATATCCACTTCGTCCAGCAGCAGCTGATCCCGCAGCATGAGGACGGCGCCTCTGGCCGCGGCGGTTGCGCAGGCTCCGGTAGTATACCCGTACCGCAAGGTTTTCGTCATGTGAGCCTTTCCTGCACTCGCCCCGCTTTTTTCTGGTGAGGTGCAGTGTAATGGGTTCAATGAATCTAGACACGGGTTTTCTCGACAGTTATTCAGCTGCTCAACAACCTTCCGCTAGTTTTAACAGGGCATTCACCACTGCTGCCGCCACGTTGGATCCACCTTTCCGGCCCCGGTTGGTGATGAAGGGAATGGCATGTCCGGAGGCTTCCTGCAGAAGTTCTTCCTTGCTTTCTTCGGCTCCGACGAATCCGACCGGCAGTCCAACCACCAGGTCCGGCCGGAATCCCTCTTCCCGTACGAGCCGTAGCAGTTCGAACAGAGCTGTGGGGGCGTTGCCGACCACGAAAATCCCGTTTCCGGGATCGGCGGCAGCCTTGCGCATGGCAAGAATAGAGCGTGTTATCCCGAGACGTACTGCCTCTGCGGTGACCACTGGATCGGCGACGAAACAGGAAACCGGTACGCCGAAACGTCCGAGGAGTCCCTTGTTGATTCCGGCCAGGGCCATGGTTGTGTCGGTGACTAATCCGCGTCCGTTGCGAAGGGCGGTTATGCCGTGGCCAACGGCATCCGGTGACATGACCATGTTGTGCGCGTAGTCGAAATCAGCGCTGGTGTGGATGGCCCGGCGCACAATCGGCCACTCTGTCGCCGGCCAGGCATGGGGGCCAACTTCCGCATCGATGATACGAAACGATTCCGCTTCAATCTCTTCCGGCCGCAGGTGAACGGACATCAGTTCCAGCCCTTTTCGCTGAAGGCCTCATCAATCCGGTCGATAACCAGCTTGGCAAGCCGTTTGTGCACTCCGAGGTGTTTGCCCATGGCCATCTCCACGCCGGGATGGCGCAGCCGTGCCTCTTCCATTTCCTTTGGCAAATCTTCCCGCACATGGGCGCCCAGGTAGAGAAAGTAGGGAACGAGCAGAATGCGCTCCGCGCCCTGAGACACGCAGGCGTCGACTCCTTGTTGGATGTTGGGAGAATGATTTTCCCGGAACGATACCTCGACGATATCGTACCCGGCAAAATTCTTTACCATAGCGGCTATTTGATCAACGGCTTGGTTTGCTTCGGGGATTCGGCTGCCATGAGCCATGAGCAGGATTGCGGTTTTCATTGTAACTCCTTTTTTCAGTTAAACAAGCCTGACAGGATAACCAGGATTTTCACGATTTGAAAAATCTAGATAGCTCCAAATACGGCAGTGAAACATAATTAGCAAAAATTTATGTAAAAGCCAACCATGAATCACCCTTGGGGGAATAAAGTGACGTTTCCGATTTTTTTATTCGTCTCTTGAATATCCTTTTCATCCGATTAGTTCCCGTTTTTCAGCCGTTCGAATATCTCCCGCCTCGCTTCGCCGATGGTGAGGGGAATTCGGTCGAAGGGCATCTTGTCCTCGTGTTTCAACCGGTAGATGAGCTCGGCGATGTGGGGCAGCCGCAGCTTGACATCCGCCATTTCGGCAGGGGCGGTGAGGACTTCCTCGGGAGTTCCCCCTCTGGCGATGCTTCCCTTGCTGAGGATGTGAAGGCGGTGCAGGAAGAGCGGGACCAGATCTACGCTGTGGGTGGCCATGGCAATGGTGACGCCGTTTTCCCTGTTCAGCCGGGTCAGGAGTTCCATCATCCGGTATTCGCCCATGGGGTCAAGGCCTGCCGTGGGTTCGTCCAGAAGAAGAATCTCGTGACCCATGGCAAGGAGGCCGGCAATGCAGATGCGCTTCTTCTGGCCGAAACTCAGGTGGTGTATGGATTTCGCCGCGCTTTCTTCCATATCGACATTTCGCAGTGCACTCCGGACCCGCTCAGCAACCTCGGCGTCGGCAAAACCCATGTTGCGCGGGCCGAATGCCACATCTTCGAAGACCGTGTGCGCGAAGAGCTGGTCGTCCGGATTCTGAAAGACCAAGCCTACCTTTCGGTAGATTTCCCGCGGCGAAAGCCTGCAGATATCCTTTCCGTCCAGAAGGACCTTGCCTTCATAATCCTTGATGAGCCCGTCCATCGCCTTCAGCAGCGTGGTTTTACCCGAGCCGTTGGAGCCGAGAATTCCGGTAAATTCGCCGCGTTCCACGTCAAAGCGGATTCCGGACAGGGCTACCGTGCCGTCGGGGTATCTGAAGCTATCGATAGATATGGAAAGTCGTGGTGTGTTCACAAAAACCTTTTCGAGGTAACAGAATAACAGCGTGAAATTCAGGATTAAGGATTACGGGGTAAGGATTATGGAAAAACCCCCGTTTCCCCAGTGTAATGCTGCAAAAAAACTAATTTTTCAGTATGGCAACAAAGGACATAAAGCCCGAAAAAATGGACGTATTTCTTACCCTGGAATCCTTAATCCTCTTCTTTAATCCGGTCTTTTCAGACTCTCCAAAGAAATCCCATGCCGAGAATGAATGTCAGCGAGACAGCCAATTCTTTTATCCTGAACGGCTTGTGTTTCAGCATTGGCATGTTCCCGTCATAACCTCGCTGTACCATAGCAGTCGTTACGGTGCAGCTGTTGTCGAAGGCCTTGATCACCAGGGTGCCGGTAAGGGTGCCGAAGGAGCGCAGTCCCCTGTGATAGTTGCTGTAGCCGAGCCGGTTCTTCTGGGCGGCGTAGATTACCCGGGCATCGTCATGGAGCAGAAACAGGTAGCGCCAGGCAAAAAGGACGATATCGATAAAGGTCCGGGGGAGGCGCAGCCAGGAAAAGGCGGCCATCAGTTCGGTAAACGGTGTGACACAGGCCAGAGCGTTCACAACCGATACCGCGCCGATGATCCGAGCCGCGATCAGGAGCCCTTCCTGCAATCCCTCCCGGTACCCGCTAACCTCCATGCCAAAGGGGAAAACGGTAAAGAGCGGCGAGTGCCCGGTGAAAAAAAGCTTGAGCAGCACGACCATGATGATGATAAAGAGCGGCTCGGCGAAGCGCAGGAGGAGAGGTTTCAGGCGAATGCCGGAGCGGAAGCAGATGCTGATGCAGAGCACGGCAGTGGTGAGTGGGAAAATGAAACCTGTACCGCTGATCACCATCAGCAGCAGTGCCAGTGAGAAGAGGAGTTTGACACGCGGGTCAATGGCAGTGAGGAAGGTGCCGGTATGTGTCGTATGGCTAAAGGTATGCATTCATATCTTTCCAGCCGGTGAACATTTTCGGCTGTCTCGTTCAAGGTGATTTAGCTGCCAACCTGCTGTCGGCCGCTGCTTTTATAC
>JAQUHM010000309.1 GCA_028683595.1 Geobacteraceae bacterium
CTGGGGCCTGAATGCCCTGCGCAAGCCGGAAAAGGTCAGCGGTCTCCGCAAGAACCTCATCGAGAAGGCATTTGGCTGGATGCTGCCGCGCGGCAGCAAAAAGCTCGCCCTTTCGAACATGAACATGGGTGGAATCGGCGGGAAATTGATTCGTGGAATCATGAAAAACAAGAACGTACCGGCACTGGAAGATATGATAGCCATGGCAATCAAGGGGGGTGCGAATATCGTAGCCTGCAACATGTCCATGGACCTGATGGGCATCCGCGCAGAAGAACTGATCGACGGAGTGCAGTTGGGCGGGGTTGCAGCCTACCTGGAGGCCTCAGAGAGTTCGGACAATAATTTGTTCATATAATCTGAAGTCCGGCACTTATCGGAATTGCAAATACAATAAACCTGCCAGGTTTTCAAAACCTGGCAGGTCTTGCTAAACGAAGGTAATCTTCACCGCTCATTTTTCACTTCTCACATCTCTCGACGAGGTCCTTGAGGGTCAAATCTTCAAGGGCCTCTTCCGTCAGCCTGTCCTGCTTCAGAATCAATTCGCGGGTCAATTTTCCCAGCTGATCAAAATCGCCCAAGGGGAATTCCTCGCCCTGGTGCTTCATGTCACGGAAAAAAGTCCCGATCCGGATATGCTCAAGATCACGGGCAGGATAATAGCCCCCCACTCCCTCCGCAACAACAAGGTACCCCGAGGTAACCAGCCTGGCAAGAAGCTTGCGCACGGTACGTATAGGCACATGCCGTTCATCAGCCAGACTTTCCAGCGTCCAGGGCCGCTCCTCCCGGTAAAAAGACCCGGCCACCGCAAGAAGTATCCCCAATGCCGTGGCTTCCTTGGTGGCACAACTCAGTTCACCCGGCTCGAAATCGTGCAAAAAAGTTTTCCTGCTCTGGTGGGCAGCAACAACCTCAACCCCGAACAGCACGATAATCCAGCTGGTATAAACCCAGGCCATGAAGACCGGCAGCGCCGCGAGGGTGCCATAAATGGCATTGTACTTGGCAACCCCGATCTGGAAGTGAATAAATCCCCACTGGGCCAGTTGCCAGACAGTCCCGGCAAGGATTCCGCCGACCAGGGCGGATCTGATGTGCACCTTGGTATTCGGCATAAAAATGTACAGACAGATCAGTGATATCCAAACAATCAGGTACGGCACCAGTTGAAACAGAAAAAGAAGCAGATCGCCAAAATAGGTTTTCTGCACAATCCAGAGCACCATATTCTGGTTTTGAAGGCTGGTGGTAATACTCAAGGCGGCCAGCAACAGGAGCGGACCGCTCACCACAACACTCAGATAATCGCTGAATCTGCGATACATGGAACGATTTTCATCCACCCCCCAAATAGCATTGAAAGTCTCTTCGATGCTTCCCAGGAGAGAAATAATCGTTACCACCAGAAAGACCAGCCCTACGGCGCCCACGGAGCCCATCTTCGTGTTGTTGATATAGGTAACAATCTTGTCGACCACCTCGCCGGAACCAACAGTAAAACGCTGAAGGATCAGCGGTTCGAGGGAGTTCTGCACGCCAAGCCCCTTTAAAATTGCAAAGGCAAAGGCCAGAAGGGGAACGATGGAAAGCAGGGTGGTAAAGGAAAGAGCAGAGGCCCTCTGGAAAGACCTGTGGTCCAGAAAGTTCCGAATCACGAGTACCACGGCATGGAGGAATCTCAGGACGTTGTGCCAGCGACTTCCTGAGCCATGAGAATCTGCTTTTTCAAGCTTAGTCGCCAGAACCTCTATAAAATCCTGCTTTCCTGTACCACTCTGGTTCATATTCAACTCCGCGGACGCCACAGATTCCGGGCAAAAAAAAGCCCACGCGCAGTGGGCTTTTCCGTAGCGTTACTTACGCTTTGCTTTCTTCTTGAAGCCGCTGTTTTTCCTTCTCCATAGCCTCTTTGCCGGCGTCGATAGCGGAACTGATAATGGATTTTTTCTCCAGGACCACATCTTTGCCGCTCTCATAGGTTGCCTTCAATTTGTCCTGGGCATCCTTTGCGTAGTCTTTGATCTTGTCAACGGCGTCCTCTGTCAGTTCCTTGATCTGATCGCGCACTTCCCGGCCTGTCTTTGGTGCAAAGAGCAGAGCCAATCCGGAACCTATCGCCGCCCCGGCAAGAAAAGAAACTACCACTGTCGCCAGATTTGTTCCTCTTTCGTCATCAGACATATTCATTACCTCCTTTTTTGTAAAATTCTTTCACTCAGATACTTCCCTGTGGCCTTTGCTCCGGCGGACAGCTGTGAAATCCGACCCAACACATCCGCCACATGGCCGACCACAACATTTATTCTGCTGATATTTCTTCCGGTGTCGCCCACCGCTTCCATTGCCGATTTAATCTCATCAACTCGTGAAGCTACCCCTTCTGTGGCAATTTTCAGGTTCGACATGACAACCTGGAGATCCGTAACAATGGGGTCAACCTCGGAATCGATACGCTTGATAAGCTCTCGTGCGACGTAAAGCGTTTTTTTCAGATCTTCACACACGGTTACTAAATAAACAGAGGCGGCTATCAGGGTAACTGCTATAAGCAGCACCAAAACAGTCAAAAGATCCATAGGGTTACTCCTTGTTGATCATTCCGTTTCCACGGTCTTTACTTTTTCAGTATAAAGGGAGTCTCACCAAAAGCAAGTTCTTTCCACAAACCAGGCCGGGTGCCCTCCCGAAAACGCCGGGCCGCGCTTGCCCGTTTTATAGCAGACAAGTGAAGCCGATCAGAATCCTACTTCATCACCTGCACCATGGCCTCACCCATCTGGGCAGGACTGGGTGCCACCACCACCCCGCATTCATGGAGTGTGAGGATCTTGTCTTCAGCTTTCCCTTTGCCGCCACTGATAATTGCCCCCGCATGGCCCATCCGCTTTCCCGGGGGGGCGGTACGTCCGGCAATAAATGCCGCAACCGGTTTTTTCATGTTCTCCTTGATCCAGAGTGCCGCTTCCTCTTCCGCGCCGCCTCCGATCTCTCCGATCAGAAAGACACCTTCCGTCTCGGGATCTTCATTGAAAAAACGCAGGGCATCGATAAAGTTCAACCCGATAATGGGGTCACCGCCAATCCCGATACAGGTGGACTGACCAAGACCGATGACCGTCAGCTGCTTGACAGCCTCGTACGTGAGAGTTCCGCTGCGGGAAACAACCCCTATCCTGCCTTTTTTATGAATATCGCCCGGCATGATACCCACCTTGCATTCACCCGGCGTGATAATGCCGGGACAGTTGGGGCCGATCATAACAGTGGAACTCTCCCGAAGCACCCTCTTCACCAGCACCATATCCCTGACAGGGATGCCTTCGGTAATGCAGACCACCAGCCCGACCCCGGCTGCCTCCGCTTCGAGCACGGCATCCGCGGCCCCCGGCGGCGGAACGAAAATCATGGAAACATCACACCCGGTTTCACGAACCGCCTCCTCCACCGTATCGAAGACTGGAACACCCTCTAGCACGGTACCACCCTTGCCGGGAGTCACTCCGGCGACAATATTCGTACCGTAGTCACGACACTGGCGGGTATGGAAAAGGCCGGTCCTGCCGGTAATTCCCTGGACTACTATTTTTGATTTGCTGTTTACAAGAACGGACATATTTTACTCCGTAAAGTTCAAGTTTCAATGTTCAAGGTAGTGACTTGGCACTCTATCAACCCGAAAAAATAAAAAGTTCGATCTCTCGCCCGTTCACTTCGTTCACTAGAGCACGCAGAGGACACAGAGAGAAACCGGCACCAGGATTTAAACCTAAAGTATTTGTTGTATGCTTTTCTCTGCGTTCTCTGTGGCCTCTAGCGAGGCGGGAGAGAGACAGTTTTCCAACTCAAAACCCATCACTGCTTTTCCCAACCATCCCGACGATGTTTTCCACCCCTTCCACCAGATCGTAGGTGAACCTGACATTCAGAGAAGATTCATCCAGCAGGCGTTTGCCTTCCTCCACCAGGGTGCCATCCATCCGGATCACGATGGGCAAGGTGCAGCCGACCTCGGTTGCAGCGGCAATGACACCTTCGGCAATCACATCACAACGCATGATGCCACCGAAGATATTCACAAAAACGCCCTTGACTTCGGGGTCGCCCAGAATGATCTTGAACGCCTCGGCTACCCGCTCTTTGCTGGCTCCGCCCCCCACGTCAAGGAAGTTGGCAGGGGCTCCGCCGTACTCGGAAAGCATATCCAGGGTTGCCATGGCCAGGCCGGCGCCATTGACCATACAGCCGATATTTCCCTTTAACTTGATATAGGAGAGATCAAACTCACCAGCAGTGATCTCCAGCGGGTCGATCTGGGAATAATCTGTCATCTTCGAGTACTCGGAATGCCGGAAAAGGGCATTATCGTCAAAGTTGATCTTGGCATCCATGGCCAGCAACCAGTCTGCACCGGTAACCACCAGCGGGTTGATTTCCAGGAGAGAGCAGTCCTTTTCCAGGCAGCAGCGATAGAGATTGATGATGAGAGTAACGCACTCTTCGCAGAGACGGCCTTTCATCCCCAGGAAGAGTGCCAGTTTGCGGGCCTGGTAGGGGCGCAAACCGACAAAAGGATCAATGGTCTCAATGTGGATTTTTTCCGGGGATTTTGCCGCCAGGGCCTCAATCTCCATGCCTCCCTCCGCCGACGCAATTACGCAGTAGCGGGATGACTGACGATCAAGGGTAATGGAAAGGTAAAACTCGCGGGCGATCTCAACCGCTTCCTCCACCAGGATGCGGCAAACGACCAATCCGTCCGGCCCGGTTTGGGGCGTTACCAGAGTCTTTCCGAAAAGA
>JAQUHM010000027.1 GCA_028683595.1 Geobacteraceae bacterium
CCCTGGTCCAGTTTTCGACAACAAAACCGATCGGATAGGTGTAGTTCTGTTTGCAGTCGTTCAGCAGTCCACCGGAGCAGATTTTTTCCTGGTCGAGCATGAGAATGGAAAGGGAAGGAGCAGCTTCGGAAAGGGTAAAGGCTGCACCGAGACCTGCCGGGCCGGTGCCGATGATGATGATGTCGTAGTCGTGAGAGGGCATGGGTGTCTCCTTGGGTGAACAGTTCTGCCTCAAGTATACCCTCTTTTTGTTTTCCGGGGCCGGCAGGACTTTTTATCTCATGCCGAGACCTGAAACCACCTGGGTACTGCGGTATTTGCGCAGCAACGAATCCCTCCATCTACGCCTAAGCGGGGGCGACAAGTGTCAGAGCAGCCAGATTACCGGCTCAGCTCAGATCCGGAGCATTTTTCTTCCACTTCCGCCCCTTCGTCGGTATAATCCTCCCAGTTTGAACCAACAGCAGGATGTCCTGCACGCTGTCAATAGGAGGAATTGCCATGAAGAAATCTCTGTTTGCCCTTGTCCTGTCACTGGTGTTGCTAACAGCCGGTGTCCAGACTGCCCGCTCCGAAGAAAACCCGTTGCCGAAACCTGATGTGCTGACGGAAGAAGAAGTTTTCACGTCCCAAAAACTCTCTGTCCACGACACCCTCGTCATCCGTGACTTCACCACTGACGGCGCCGAATACTCTCAGGTCGATGAGGAAGAGAGAGTGAAGATCGATGCCATGAAGCCACTTCTCACGAAGACGATTTCCGAAAGCCTTGCCATGGAACTGAAGGCAAAGAAGCTGTTCAAAAATATCGTGATCAATGGCAATCCGACGGGAAACGCCGTGATCCTCGAAGGTGCGATAACAGAATTTAATGCCGGAAGCCGGGCGCTCAAGTTTTTTGTCGGTTTCGGTGCGGGAAAGGCATACCTGCTGGTGAAGGGACGTCTTGTCGATGCTCAAACCGGCCGTGAACTTGCGACTTTTGAAGATCGGGAAACCGGATACAGGGGGGCAGTTGGGATGGAAAGCTACGAGGACCTGTTCCCTCATCAGGCAAAGAGTATCGGCGAGAATGTCTCTCAATTCATCGAGAAACTTTACTGAGTATCAGAGTAACAGCTTTCTGATTCGGCAGGATATTCTACGAGAAACCATTAGGGAATGGATTGGAAATTGATACAGATTGAAACACGATGCACTTTTTGTCCGTTGGCACCTGTCTCAAATACCCCTTCAGGTGGATCTGGATAGCTGGTGTCTCAAGGTGGCGGGAAACAAACGTCGGCAAGGAACTGCCCCTGTCAATGGAAAACCTGCAGAATCAATTCGAAAAGGTCTCTTTTACCGCGGTTATCGAATTCTCAGGGAACAGGCGGAGCTTTTTCGACCCGATGAGTCAAAACTTGAAGAGGGATATTTTTATTTCCATACCCTTGGGGGGATTTTCTATTAAACTAAATCGTGAGCGGAAAGGCCGAAAAAATTCATACTGATACCGCATTGTTTCTTACGTCCTGCAGACTGCCTCCAGACTTTTTATACGTCTTTATCGGTAAACCCCGAACGGTTCAAAGCGTTTTATACAATAGAGCTATTGAACGCAAAGGCATCAAAGGAGGTGTCGTATGAAAAAACTTCTCCTTCTGATCACCGTCACCGTAATGCTGGGCGGGTGTGTTGTCTATCCGGGCGATTATGGATATTACAATTCGGAATACTACGGATTTCCTTTTGGGTATGCGGGGCCGAATATAAACTTCTATTATTCAGGCCACTATGGCTGGCCCGGCTACTATCGTGGCGGGCCCGTCCACTTCCATGGCGGGCATGGCGGATGGCATCGTTAACGGGTCGTCTCACTATGTCGTACCATCATCCATTATGAAATAGCAGGGGCGCTTCCGCGAGTATTTCGAATTAAAACAGGGTGGCGTCCCTTCTGTTTCCAGAGCCAATTCCGTAAAGTTGCAGGCAGATTATCTGTCCAGCTCGTATCGAATGCCTCGCAGCAGGTCGTCGGGCGGAATAGGCTTGGTGAGGACATTCATGCCTTCATCGGGGATCGCCCGCTGCTGGAATACGTCGGCCGTATATCCGCTCATGAAGATGACGCGGATGTCAGGGCGTACCCTGCGGATTGTTTCGTATGCTTCCCAGCCGTTCTTTTTAGGCATTATCACGTCAAGTAGAAGAAGTTGTATTTCCCCAGCGTGATCCATAAACCTGTTTATCGCATCCTCACCATTGACAGCCTCTATAATAGTGTAGCCGTTTTCCTGGAGCAGGTTTTTTGTCAAAGTCCTTACCGAATGGTCGTCTTCTGCCACCAGCACCATTTCCGTGCCTGCCGGATAGAGCTGGGCCAGCGGAGGCTGGCAAGACCTCTTGTCCGTATAGGAGTCACAATAGCCTGTTTCAAGGTTCTGGGAATGGCAGCCTTCGTTTTTTTGCTGGATTTCTGCTTCCGTGATCACCGGCAGATAAATGCTGAATGTTGTGCCTTTGCCGAGTTCCGAGTGGACGTCGATACAGCCTTTATGCTGGTCGATGATGCCGTAGACCATGGAGAGTCCGAGGCCGGTTCCCTTACCGACCTCCTTCGTCGTGAAGAACGGCTCGAAAATCCGTTCTCGTGTTTTCGTGTCCATGCCGGTGCCCCAGTCGCTGACGTGTATGACACCGTAAATTCCTGGTTCCGCCGAACCGTGGGCATGGGCGAACTCCGTGTCTTTCCTGGTCAGGTCGGTACTCATGGAAAACATGCCTCCTTCCGGCATTGCATCGCGAGCATTGAGAGCCAGATTAACCAGTGCCTGGCTCAACAGTCCGGAGTCTGCCATGACTCTGGCCGGCTCGGCACAGAGCGAAACAGTGAGTTCCACTTCTTCTCCTATCATCATGGAAAGTAACGGTTTTGTTTTGGCCAACAGTTCATTCAGGTCAAGCAGCTTTGGTTCAATCTTCTGTTTCCTGCTGAATGCCAGGAGGTCTCGCGTCAGCCTGGCCGCTCTATCGGAGGATTGGACAATACTGCTGACATAGAAGCACAAGGGATCGTCTTCGCGCATGTTTTTCTTCAGCAGGTGGGAGTATCCAAGAATGGCGGTAAGAATATTGTTGAATTCATGGGCGATTCCTCCGGCCAACTGACCCACCGCTTCCATTTTCTGAGCCTGGAATAGCTGGGTTCCAAGGCGTTGTTTCTCTTCTTCCGACTGCCTGAGGTCGGTAATATCGAGGACAACGCCCACAAGACCGGCTGGATTTCCCTCTATGTCGGCATAGGCAGCCTTGGAGAAAATTACATTGCGTTTCGTTCCGTCGGCATGCTCCAGCAGGGCTTCATGGCGCAGAATGGCATGATTGCCCAGGGAGATGTCTCCCATTTGGTCGGAAATGCCGACGAGATCAGCGAGATACAGATCATGGACCGGTTGACCTGTTACATCCTCTTTCTTTTTGCCGAAGAAGGTTTCATATGCCTTATTGCATCCAGAGTAATAACCGTTGCCGTTCGTGTAGAAGATCGGGTTCGGAATAGTGTCGAGCAGGGTGTGGAGGAACTCCATCTGCTCCGTCAGGGCGGTCTCTGCCTGCTTGCGTACCAGGATCTCCTTTTCCAGTTCGCTGTTCGATTCCTCTATCTGGTCATTTCGTTCCTCGACCGTACGCCGCAGGAGGAAACCGGAACGCATGCTCTGCTCCATGGTGTAGCACATGTACATGCCTGTCAGGGAGAATGCCGCCAGGATGAAGGTGTTGCTGAACAAGACGTTTGTCGGAATTTTAGCATCCCATATTGCGATTGTCTCATAGAGGACGAAGGTGGTCAGCGTCAGTAGCGAGGCGCTGATGAATCGCAGCCGGAAGTAGAACAGGATGCAGAGAAGCAGTCCTGAATAGGACATGTAGTTCCCCGGCGGAGCGGCCTTGACGATCATCAGTGCCACACCTGCTCCGGCAGAGAACGCGGCGATGGACTGGGAAACCTGCATCAGTTTGCGGATATGCCGGCTGTAAGTGAAAAGAAATATGGCGAACACCAGCGGACAGACAAAGACGTATCGAATCAGCCAGGCAAATTCCTTGATATCGGGAATTATCCAGTAGTCGTGTATGCCAAAGAGTATATAGAGGGAAATTCCCGCAAGCAGATCAAGACGGAGATGGGGAAGTCTTCTGTTGCAGTAGTCCTCTCGAAATGCGGCTTCAAGGTCCCTGTTCTCGAAAGACAGGGTCACGGCATTGTAGGGAACATCTTTCTTTGAGTACATGGTAGCCCTTTGTAGCCAGTTGGACATTCTCTTACTGCTCAAAATGATCCAAAAAGTCCCCGCGTTTCCTGCAGGTTTCAGTTTGTCCCTGTTTAGGCTAAAACCTGATGCAGGACGTACGGTATGAAAAGGTGGCGTGTGAGCGGAGGCTAACATTTGTTGAAAATAATGACAATAACTAATTGATGAGCAATGTGCCGATTGGCAATAACCGGGCTTTGACTGAGGACTTGTGCCGTAGATGGCCGGGTGCTCCGGGTGCTACGGATTTCCGCCACGTCCTGCAATGATGATGTTGTCGTGGCCGGTAATCTGGTAGCTTTCGTATCCTGCTGAATTACAGATTAATTTCCAAGATGACCACCGTCTACGATGAACGTCAAATCTCCAATGTCCTCATGTTATGAAAAATACGGGGAGACCGTACTTGTCTTTCTAGAATTTTTGTAGCCCAGATGTGCGACAAAGCCTCAACCGCTTTTCGGCGGGCCCTGCTTGTGCCCAAAGACCCCTAACAGCATAAATTCAGATGGTTATGTTTATGTTATCAAGAAGACATGATAATGTCTTAAATGGCATGATAATGGCACTTAATTGATCTGTTCAAACCTGTTTGACGGAAAGAGGCAGCGTTTTAAAATTATTCTTTGATAGTTCCAGCAAGTATTTCATAGTATTTCCGATGAGATATGTATGGTGGGCTCTTTTCCAGATGTCACCTGGTGGGCAAACCGACTTGGTTTATGGATGTGTTGCCAAGCACAAAGAAAAAGCAGTGCTGTTTTTTTATACAGCGAGGTACTTGAACTTCACGGCCTCTGTGGCAATCTTATGAGCTCCTCAGAGACCGACTGCATCATTGACAAGGGCAGAAAGCAGCATGTTCAGCCGCTTTCCACGTTACGTGAAATCAATAGGGGAGCATGGGACGGTCAGCTGATCGAGGAAATACGCAAAATGTTTCCCGACGAATGTGAGAAACAGGGCAGTGACAGTGCCTGCTACCGTCCTCTGGCATGACAGCTTCCGTCTGTTTTTGAAAAAACAGGCAACAAGAAATAAAAAGGGCGTAAACACCATGGCTGCAGCTCAGGAAACAGATTCGACAACAGAAAATACCGATCTGAAGATAGTTTTCAGTAATGGCAGTGCCAAGACCAACGCCCTGCGACTCAATCTGGCAACGGTTTTTAAGTGCCGCAACCGCGAATGCAGGGCCAAGGTGTTTCCGTTGCTCTATCAGATGAGCCGGGTCATTGCTGAAAGCTCCGACCTTTCCCATACGCTTATCATTTTGCAGCAGATCATGGAAAAGGAGATGAATATCGTCTGTGGCATGATCAGCCTTTATCACCAGAAATCCGGCAGGATACTGATCCATGAGAGCTTTGGCCTGACAGATGACGAGGCATCGCGTGGCGTGTATGCATTGGGTGAGGGAATTACGGGAAAAGTGGTTGAAACCGGCAAAGCTATTATGTTGCCGCGCATCAGTGAAGAACCGACATTCCTTCACCGTACCCGCAGTCTTAAGTATGGTCTCGATCAGGAACTTTCCTTTGTCTGCGTGCCTATCCTGCGCGGGAAAAAGGTTCTTGGGACGATCAGCGCGGAGCGAATCTATGATAGCATGAAACTCCTGGAACAGGACGTGGAGCTACTGTCTACCTTTGCCGCCATGATTGCGCCGGCAGTCGAGCTGTACCTGCTGGAGCACGTTGATAAGGTGAATCTGGAAAAGGAAAACCGGCGTCTCAATGATGCTCTGAAACAGAAGTTCAAACCCGCGAACATTATCGGCAGTTCCAAAGCTATGCTGGATGTTTACGAACTGATTCGCAAGATTACAAATACTAAAACAACGGTCCTGATTCTGGGTGAAAGCGGGGTTGGCAAAGAGTTGGTGGCCGGAGCCATTCATTACAACAGCACTTTGGCAGATGGTCCTTTCGTAAAGTTCAACTGTGCCGCGCTGCCTGAGAGTATCATCGAGAGCGAGCTGTTCGGTCATGAGAAAGGCGCTTTTACCGGCGCTGTTAGCCAACGTGCCGGACGTTTCGAGGATGCTGACGGAGGAAGTATCTTCCTTGATGAAGTGGGCGAATTATCCTTGGCAATGCAGGCCAAGTTGTTACGGGTGCTCCAGGAAAAAACCTTTGAACGTGTGGGGGGGAACCGGCCGATCAAGGTTAAGCTCCGCATCATCGCGGCAACCAACAGGGATCTGGTCGATATGGTCGCCAAGGGAACATTCCGCGAAGACCTCTATTACCGTTTAAATGTATTTCCTGTTATCATTCCTCCATTGCGTGACCGAGGCAGCGACATAATAACCCTGGCCGACCACTTTGTGGCTCGTTTCGCCAAAGAGTCCGGCAAGGAAGTCAAACGAATCTCTACTCCTGCTCTGAACATGATGATGAATTACCACTGGCCGGGTAACGTGCGGGAGTTGGAAAATTTCGTTGAGCGGGCGGTCATTCTTTCCGAGGATGAGGTGATTCATGGGTATAATCTGCCATCGTCCTTACAAACATCCGTACTGACCGGAACAGCCTGCAAAGGTGGGTTGGAGGCTAAACTTGCATCCGTTGAATACGCGATGCTGATTGAGGCACTTACGGTTCATAACGGCAACATGACCGAGGCTGCCGGTGAATTGGGGGTGACCAGGCGCGTTCTTGGTTTAAGAATGGACAAGTATAAAATCGATTACAGACAGTACCGCTGACAAAAAGAAGGAGGGGTAGCTACTGAAATACGGGTCTTTTAACTTTTGCAACCTGCCTCCCTGGGTCATTGCCTCGCACCACTTCAATGAGAATCCGCAGCCGGTGGAGATCCAGGGGGTCAGGGCGAGTAATCGCTTTTTGTTCGAGAAACTGGCGGAGCTCCCGTCCCGTCAGGAGCGGGCACTTCTTTTCAACGACTTCATGTCGGTCAAATTTCATCTCCATCATTGGCAGGAACAAGCCACCGACTCAGCCAGAAACAGTATCAGAAACAGTTATCTGAGGTTTTTGAAAGGGTGGAAGATCGACTCGAATTCGGTGTACGGCGCGGTACTCAAGCACTGGGTGGAAAGCCGTATCGGCATCAGCCCGACCTTTCACAGGGCCCGCATAGATGACATCAATAGTGAAACCTATTTCAATTACACCTGCGACGTTCTGAAAGGCAGCTCCCAGACCAGCGCTATTCAAACCCAACTCGATATTTTGTTCGAGTTTGGGCAGTTTGAACTCCCCCGAAAATATCCCGGCTTGAATGCCATCACTCTCTATCGCGGAACGCATGACGCGGAAGAATACGATATTTTGAAAAGATTGAATAAATGGGAAAAGATCGTTCGGATGAATAATCTGGTCTCTTTCACCAGTAATCAAGAGCGGGCCTGGGAATTCGGACGTACGGTCTGGAAGACGTCTGTGCCGCTTGCCAAGATCTTTTTCTACAATGATCTGCTCCCCGGCAGCATTCTGAGGGGGGAGGATGAATATGTGATCATCGGCGGCGAGTACCACGTCCAGCGGATCATATAGCCATTACACTGCTCCAGTTAAGCCCATGGCCTTCCTCATCCAGGGCGGCGGGTTGTCCCGCATAACACCTTGCAATTTTTCGATAATCTCTGTAAGCGGAATTTCCGTACCTGTTTTCAGATGAAAGGCATTTTGTGCCACAATCTTGGCCAAGGCCCTACTGCTGATATCCACGCTGCAAACAATCGAGCATCCGGTTACTGCGCTGGCCCGAGCGGTGTTACACTCATCATCGATATGGTTGGAAGTGATGGCGCTTCTATCGCCACAGTAGGTCGCCTGGTCAGGTCCGATTTCCCAGATTTTGAAGTCGCTTGTTTCTCCGAATCTTTGGTCGATCGTCTTTCCATTTGTTGAAGCAAAAGCAATTTTCATGATTTTGGCCCTCCTGTGTATAAACAAAGTGCTTACAGATCCACAAAATTACGTATGAGACATGTTTGCAGACTGCCGGCGTGTCCAGCTTCGTGTCACGCCTGTTATTAAAAGCCGTGTTTCTTTCCCTTGACCGATTCGATGTCAATACGAATGACCGCCGTTCGATCAAGGTTTGTTTTCGGGTATTCAAATATTTTCTGCGAAAAATGGGCAACAATGAGATCAAGCGCTTTTATTTTCTCTGCGTCGTCCTCGACAAATACCGCTTTACCGATACCAATCACCGTGCGGTGTCGTGCTTCGAAATCGCAGGCTTCACCGCTTTCGATGAAGCCTTGATCGACACTGATCTCGAAGCAGATATTATTGTTGCGTTTCATGAGTTCCATTTTCGTGCCGGCTTGTGCCGAATGGAAATAGAGCGCCGAGTCGTCGAAAGCATAGAATACGGGGACCAGAAACGGAATGTCGCCGTCAACGAGAGCAATGCGCATTATATTCCCCGAGCGAATGATTGCATCAATCTCCCTGCGGTCGGTTATTTCGCGTTCTTTGCGACGCATCATGCCGTGCGGGTGGTTTTCCATAGAAACATTCATAAGAACTCCTTATCTGTTGTTCTTGGTCATTGTAGAATTCATCTTGTCGATCCGGTTACCGTGCCACAGTCACAAGAAGAATGACCGGCCATTGTGGAAGAGCGCTCATGTTCAAAAATCCTCGGTACAGGGAAACGCGCCTGTTTTGTCTCGAATCTCTTCAATGTATCAATGTAACCAGCAGGAATGCCGTGGGATGTTGCGCCTGAGAGGATAGTATCCAGGTATTCTTTGCTTGGTGGCCGGGGTTCGTCTGAATAGAATTTCTTGTAAAGGAGAACCGGATAAGTATTTCTGTCTTTATCAATGACTTCCGTTGGAAAGAGGAAATATGAACCTGTCCCGTCTAGACGGACATCCTGCCAGGAATCAAGACGTTCGCTATCCATAAATGATAGTTTGTAAACCACTCCCCAAAGGTCTTCTCCTGGTTGGCTGTTCAGAGTCGCTTCACCACCATCCCATCGTTTGGAATAACCCGAAAATGATAGTGCATGGTCTGATAACCGTGCAATGGCAAAGACTTCAGGCTTAAAACAACGGGAAGTGATCTGGCCTTGGTTCATATTGGAACCATAGGCAAAATATAAATGATGTGTGCCATTGTGAATATCGTTCATGTTGTTTGTCCTTTTTGTCGGTCCTGTAATTGATCCGGGGCTGATAACCTTTCGTTTGATCGGTGAACAGGTACTGCTGCCCCCGGTTTGCGGGGTCAGCAGGTTTTCGGTACAATCACGAGCTTCAGCCAACGCCCAGAGGTGTCATGTGTCTCGAATTCTGCCATCAAATTCAGATTCTTCAACTCAGTGGAAAACCACCTGGGAGGATGGTCACACAGGATTTCCAGCTTTAGGAAGGGGGTTTCCTCCATAAACGGCACCAATACTTGTTTGGAATTAAGTCTGGGGTCATTATTCAGCACCTCAGCAAGATTGATCCGATAATGACCATCACGGATATTGCCCACTGGAAGTGGTTTCGGTATCTGTCCGCCAGACTCTGAATAGATACGCCCCTGTGGTACCGATTGTTTGCCGGGCATCGAACTACCGCCACCGCAGCTTTTCTGACGTGCAACGCTTCCGTACGGTTGTTCCTCGGCAGCAATGGCCGGGTTTTCCTTCTTGGCGGCAAAATCCTTTTCATGCCGGAAAACATTATCAAGCTGTTCAACCACCGTTCCTTGCGATTTCCAAGTACGGAACCCCATCTCTTCCACCAATAAAGCGTGCATCAAGCCCTTGAGCTCGCTGACAATGAACACTTCACACTCGTCCAATTGAGAGACCGCGATTGTTAAACTGTTTTTCATTCCAGAGAGACTCATGTCCATGTTCATTTCAAGGTGTATTTCCTGTGCCTTGGTCCAAACTCCGGAAAGCTTTTCATAAAGGCAAATATGGCCATTTTCATGGAAACCTGCCACATCACCACGAGTATTGATAAATGTCGCAATTTTCATACCGCCCCCTTGTTCATAACGGCATCGCAGAACCGCCTGCGTTCCACGGATACCCTTCAGCGAGAAGGACTCGCATACCTGCTTCCTCCTTACCAGACGTTGAGAATCCATTCCTTGTTTTTCTTGTACTCCATATCCGTGAACAGCGTGTTGGCCATCTGTTCTGCAAGCCAGATCGCTCCGGCGTATCCGACAATTGAATGGCGGTGCATCCCTGCGCGGTCGTAGGTTGGGAAACCCACTCGAAACATGGGGATATTGTAGTCAATGGAAATAAACCTGCCCTTGGAATGGCCAAGGATGAGATCGAGTTCAAGCCCTTCGTTCTTGATCCGGTTTTCCAGTTCCCAAAAATCCGCATTCGTGACGATCTGCATATCGTAATCGACTTTTTCCTGAAGCGCCTTGATCCGGGGATCCTCCTTGTAGGCTGAATTATCGTCGCCTAAAAGCAGCAGCATGGGCTTCATCTCCAGGTCAAGACAGAATTCCGCAAGGCCGATGACGAGGTCTGGATTTCCGTATATCGCAACCCTCTTGTCGGCAAAGAAAAGATGGGTAAGATCGGTCAGCGCGTCGATGGCGAGGCCCCTTTCACGCACAAGCGATTCAGGAATCGGTTTTCCGGTCATCATTTTCAGGTTTTGCAGAAACGTATCCGTGTTGCGTATCCCGATGGGTGTCGGTCCGACGATTGTCGGGATCTGGAATTTCTTTTCCAGGAATTTAGCGGCTTTTCCGCCTTCGTAGGTATTCAGCGCAATGGTGCCGGCAGCGTTCGCCGTTCCGGTCAGATCCTCGATTGTTGTACTGCCGTGGGATACATGGTTTCCATCCGGCATTAAGGGGGAATCAAAGCTTTCGATTTCAAAAAGGACGGTCGCATCGATCTGCATTTCCGACAGCAAATGTTTGAGTGCCGTCACGTCCCCCGGATTGACCCATCCGGTAAACAGGTTGATTTTTCCGTTTGGTGCATCCTTTTTTGCAAAGTATTTGACAAAATCCCTCACCGCAAGATCGTAACCGCTCACCATGCTTCCCACAAAGCTGGGGGTATGGATCGGGATGAGATGGACTTCCCGATCGGCATATTTTTCTTGCAAGAGTCCCTCATTGAGCTTTATGGCCACTCCATCGATATCGTCGCCGATAATTTCAGTTGAACAGGTTGAAATGATCGGGATGACTTTGACATGGGGATACCTCATCAAAAGTACATCCACACCTTCTTCAACACGTCTGCAGGCACCGAAAACTGCCCCCTCCTCATGCACGGAAGAAGAAGCGAGCTCGAAACTTTCCTTGAAGTGCTGGGAGAACAGCAGGCGAACGAACATAACGCATCCTTGTCCTCCATGAACGATCGCGATGGAATCTTTGATACCTATGCTGGCAAACTGCGCACCACAAGGCTGACAGGTCATTATCGGATTGATAACGCCGATGCGTTCTTTATTTTTGATTTCACATGACATACGCTGCTCCTTTGTAACTATCCCCTGGCAAAGCCGGGGGGAGGCTGTTGTACGAATAAACTAATACTTTACATCGGTAAGTTCTTTGTTCAGTGATCCCGTAATGGTTACGTAGTCAATGTGATCTTTCAACCCCTGCATGAGCAACTTTATTTCCGGTTTGTCCATTTCATTCAACCACGGATATCGACATTTAAACGCATCAGCCAAAGAGACGGCATCCACCCAATAGCATTTATCCTCCAGAGTTTCGTGTGCTGCCGGTTCATCACACAAAATCTGCGTGGTTTTGCTCAGCACCCCTTCGTTCTGTCGTTTCCTGTCCCATGTGCGTGAGTGAAACTGCCAGAGACAATGTTTCATGATGTAATCTTCCAGTTGCGCAATCCTGTCTTTCATGGTGTTTTTCCTCCACTAGTTCTTGCCGGCCGGCTTTTTCCTGAGCTCATCAGGATACGTATGGTTCATATAATCCGGGAGACAATCATACTTGCCCGTGTACTGTCTCAGATCGCTTGAGGAGGCTATTTCCTCGCTCAGGTTCACATCTGAAAGCATCCTGCTTGTGACAAATCCCCTGTCCGTGGGAATTTCATCCTTGCTGATGTCAAGAAGGGCAAGCTGGTGGATCGGCGAATAGATGGCGTTATAAATGTCCCGTGCCAGGCGGACCCAGCCCTCATATCCTTTATACGGGCCATTGTGATAGGCATGGACATTGAGATAGGGAACCCTGATCTTTTTGGCAACTTCGCCGGGACGTTTGCCGGTAACGATGATATCGGGCTTCAATTTCAGCATGGCCTCGATTGTTTCAAGTTCGTTGGGGTCGTCGATGGCAAGAGCGCCTTCTTCACACCGGGCAATTCCTTTTTCCATGTCCTGCTGGTGACCGAATTTCGTATAGACAGAAACAACATCGAGGCCCATTTCTTCGTGGATGACGTGTGCCCAATGCCACAGTTTGGAGCCACCCGGCCAGAGGCAAATCTTTTTCCCCTTCAATCGTTCCTTGTACCAGTCCAGTTCCGGTTTCCACCGGGCAGTTCCCTCTTCGATGATTTCCAGGGCTCTTTCCTCGATGCCGAAGAATAAACCGATTTTTCTGAGCGAATCGGATATGGGCTCAAAGCCGAACCCGTCAATATCAAGCCGTGGAATCCCGTACCGTACCCTGAGTTCATTGCAGATGTACTCGGCTGAACGGGCACATTCCAGAACATTGAGGTGCGCTCCATGCATGGCTCTGAGATCATCGTAGGAGCCATTTCCGGTAAAAGTGGACAGAACCTGGATGCCCATTTTCTTGAAATAGTCTTGCATGATGACTTCATCGCCCTGGATATTGTATTCGCCGACGTAATTGATAACGTAATCGCTGGTAATCTTGGGCTCAACCGTTCCGACCTTATCTTTAATCCACGCGATATTTATCGTGTGATGCCCTCCTGACTGGCTTGGTCCCTTGAACCCTGGAGAATTGCAGACAAAAATATCTACCTCCGGCATCTCATCCATCACGTCCTGGGCAACGGCATTTATGTCATCCCCGATTAACGCGGAAGCGCAGGTCTGATAGAGGGTCATGCGCTTGATAGCGGGAAATGCCTTGAAAGCCTCGATAATATTCTGCTTGAGCAATTTTTCCGCCCCGAACACGACATGTTTTTCCTTCATATCTGACGCATAGGTGTACTTGAGCTGAAAATTATCATTGTCGCTGATGTAACGCTTGGTCTGCCACGTGTCGTAGGTGCATCCAACCGGTCCATGGCTAAGGTGAATAACATCCTTCATGGGGGTGCCGATAACATGCTTGGCCCCGCAATAAGCACACCCGCGCTCGGAAATTGATCCGGGAATCGTATTGAGGTATCCTTCGGGAAGGGCCGACGTCAAATCCTCGCCGGAACCTTTGCCAACAGCGTGCTTCTTCCTTTCAGGAATACAGGTGCTGCATTCAAATTCATGATGTGGCATAGAGAATTTCTCCTTGTTCTTTCTTCTGTACAATCAGTCGGCCAGGCCGTATTTAACCACCATGTCTTCAAGCTGATCCATGGTGAGGGGCTTTGGAATGACAAAGTTTGTGTTTTCAATGATCTTGCGACCAAGTTCACTGTATTCCTGGGCCTGATTTGCTTCTGGATCGAATTCGGTGACGGTTTTCTTGTTGAACTCGGCTTTTTGGACAATATTGTCGCGCGGGACAAAGTGGATCATATGTGTGCCGATTGCCGCAGTGAACTCTTCTAGAAACTCTCTTTCTCCGTCAACTTTGCGGCTGTTGCAGATGATGCCGCCCAGGCGCACACCACTCTGCTTTGCAAATTTGACAAGACCCTTGCAGATGTTGTTTGCGGCATAAACGGCCATCATCTCGCCTGAAGCAACGATATACACTTCCTGTGCTTTCCCATCCCGGATAGGCATGGCAAAACCGCCGCAGACAACATCACCCAATACGTCAAAAAATAAGTAATCCAGATCTTCGGTATATGCCCCCAGGTCTTCCATCAGGTCGATTGCGGTGATAACCCCGCGTCCGGCACATCCGACACCCGGTTCCGGACCGCCTGATTCAACGCAACGGATATCCTTGAAACCGGTCCTTACGACTTTTTCGATCGTAACCTTTTCGGCCCCTTCCTCGCGTAAGACATCCATCAACGTTTCCTGTGGTTTGCCGCCGAGAATAAGACGGGTTGAATCGGCTTTCGGATCGCAACCATGGATAAAGATTTTCTTGCCATGGAAATGTGCCATTGCCCCTGCCGTGTTCTGTGTCGTGGTTGATTTTCCGATGCCGCCTTTACCGTAAATTGCAATTTTTCTGACCATGATGTTTCTCCTTTGCTTGAACTGAAATGTCGCTTTCCGGTGCCTGTTTACAAGCGCTTGCTAGCTAGTTTCCATCCGGAAACGGTTTTTTTTAGCCCTGACAGCGTCAATCATCGGTTTTGTTTGTGCGACGTACAGTAGTACGTCTCCGCACAATCCCTTGATTTCCTTGTCAGAACAAAAAAATCCTCGTTTCCAAATTGGAAACCGCTAGTTTCACATCCGGGGTTTCCGGATGGGTACTAGCTACATTTAGCAGGGAGCATGCCAGGCATCCTTTTAAAGTAAGGCGGTGCAGGGGTAAGCTTGGATTGAATGGCAGAGGGATAGACTGATAAAGGATCGTGATTACATGCAGGTACGTGCGGTTATGAGGTTCGGTTGGTAGGGATGTTTACTCTGTATGGGACCGGAAGTTGGAGCCTTGGCAATTCCGTTTGCCTTGCTTTTGTCGTTCCACAAGGTACGTTTTGTTGGATAAAGTTCAGAAACGTACGTAAGTATATCGGCTTATTCCAGGTCTTTTGTTTGATTTGCGGGCCACGTCGCAAACAGCGGGGAAAGGGGCAGGGCATCGGTCTCGGCTTTACAGTCATGCGATGGTTTGAGACCCTTGACACGGGCTGCTGCAAGTTCTGTCCTGGCTATCTCTTCTGGTGACCAGTCGTGCATGAGTTTTTCTTCAACGTATTTGACAAGTGGCAGATAGGCTTTGAGGTCGTAGGGGACGCCCTTTAGAGGTTTACATTCGATGTTTCGCCTACAGCAACCCCTCAGCACTACAAGCTCATTCTTTCAGAACTGGCCCCGCTGACTCCATAATTTCAATCACTGATTGCGGGTCAATCCAGGTATTTAACTTTCATGCCAAATGGTTCTTTCTGAGGTCCGCTACCGCTCTCTCTGGCAGCATGTCCCACTGGAACGACCGCCATAAATTCCCCCTCAGGTTCCCCAAGGAATGCCAGCACCTCGTCCTTAATCAGGAACATTATACCAAGCCAGACGGTCGCCAGCCCCAGGGATGTTGCGGCAAGCAGCATATTCTGAACCGCAGCCGCAGAACTCTGGATCTCCATGGTCCTGAAAAAGTCATGGGCCATCGCCTTTTCCACCGTAAAGAGTTCCGTTCCGTGATCTATCAGGTATCCGCTATTTGCAACGGCGATTACGACCGGTGCACTAGCGATGCTCCGTGCCGACATCCGCAAGAGCGTCTGCGCTGGTCGGGAGAAGCGGGAAGCGGCTTCAGTCACCAGTTCGGCAAGCCCAACTTTCTTTTGACCCTTGAGGACAACAAACCGCCATGACTGCTGATTGTGGGCGGAAGGGGCCTCGTTTGCCGCCTGGAGAAGTATACGGATCTGTTTGTCGGATATCTCCTCCTTTGCAAAGGCCCTGATGCTCCGCCGGTCATTTATGGTTTTCAGTGTTTCATTCATGGAAAAGATCGTTTGATCGGGTTGCATGATCACCTCGAGATAGAATATGGGGAGAGTAACGCTGTCAGAGATCCACAATTCACAATGTCAAATGTGAAGCCCCCCTGAACCTTGATTTTCTGTTTATCTGCAGATTTTATGATATTCAGTTTTTACCAAAACCTGAAAACAAATACCATGTAATTTTGTACATTAATGATTGAGCGAGAGGCGGAATAAATAGGGACATTTACGACTAGAATCTACCTGATAGGGAAGTGTCCCTATTTTCCCATTGCTTTCTCCTTTCTGACCAACGCCCCAAACCTGACCGGTAGGCTTTTTCGGCCGGCCGTGGCGCTGGTTAACCTCTTTTGACAGCTCCGAAGGCAGCGAAGCAGGAGTTTTTGTGCAATAGTTCCACATGGTCGAAGCCGACTCTTCTGAGCAAGTCCAGTTGATATGTAACTGGGCGCGGTGAGTCTTCCTTGTCGATGTATGCAAATATCCTGTCTTTGAAATCTTCCCCTCCCAGTGCGTCCAGATATTCTCCGTATCGGTTCCACATCATGCTTTGGACGGACTCAGTTTCATGAGATACCAAATCCGTTATCCAAACGCTACCGCCTGGTGCCGTCAGCTTATAAAACATGCGAAATGCCGTTTCCCAGTCTTGATCGTCTCGTAAGTGATGTAAAACGGCAGCAGCCAAGATGATGTCATATCCTTGGTCTGGTAGATTGACTGTGCGAAAGTCACCTTGAAAGGTTCTGATTCCGCCCTTATTGACCGCGGCAATCCGGGCATGCGCCCTTTCAAGCATGGGTTGACTCAAGTCGACAAGGTCACAATCAAAGGGAGAGGTATATTGGAGAAGTTTCAGCGTATTATTGCCGGCACCGCAGCCAATATCAAGCACCTTTTGGATATTTATGGTGCATGAAACCGCAGCGTGGGTAATCAACTCCATTGCGAGTGGCGCATCGATTGTTGCGGCTTGGCCGGTTTCGAGGTTTGAGAAACGATCAACATCGTTGTCAAACCGTATCCGGATGTCTTCTAAAGTTGATTTGTTTTCGAGAGGTGTATTCATATTTCACTCCGGTTAACGGCTATGAGGCTGACCACCGACCGGAGGGAGAGGGGTCGTGCCGAGTGTTGGATTAGAAGTTTTTTCTCCGCTTTTTTGGGTCTCCGCCAGGGGCCTTAGCAGGTGGGTCAACTTGGCTGTAGAAATTGTCAACGGGCAGAGAACGTGCGTACTCCAGTACTTTCTTCTTTTCTTGGTCGATCAATATCTCCACCTGCTTTCTCATTTCAACAGCCAGTGTCTTTAATGCGGCGATGTTGTTACCCCTCAGGGTCACAATGCGGCTGTGTTGGACAGATATGCTTGAAATGCTCCTTGGTCCTCGTTCTTCAGGTGTCAGATAAGCATGGACCAAATTTTCCTCGAAAGCATTTACCGAGTGAGCAATCCATTTGTCTCTCAGATTCTTAAAGAACTCATGGTTCTTCTGGCTTTCACTTGGCAGGCCTTTAACCACCTCATCAGGTATCGTGTGTCGTACGCCCGACCCAAATGAACGCCCATAACGAATCAGGGCCGCCGCACAGAGAGACTCAACGAGCAGTAATTCCATTGGCTCTTTAGCCATGTTCTGCAAGATGAGATCACATATTTCCTCAGTGGCACGTAAATCGACCTCTACACCAGTTAAATCTGCAAGCAGCTGAGCCTCTTTTACTGAGAAGACCACAAACCTCCATACGGCCATTTACTATTTCTCCTCATCCAACTAGTTGCTCACCGGTTTCCGCATATAAGTAATTTGCTCACTATATAGGTTACAAATTACTTATATAGACAACCTCCAAACTTACTTATAAACGTAATGTACAGACTTTCGAGCCCACTGAAAAATTTCCAGAGGATTCCGTGGACTGGCATACATAATTCCGCTTTATAATCGAACCAGATACCCTGAAAGTGCTGAATGACTCCATGATTTTGTCCTCGGCATCTGGCAGCCTACTGCCCACGCAACAAAAAAACCGCCAATCGGAAAGTTCCGACCTGGCGGTTTTTGTTTTCAACTCGTCTCGCTAGCTGCAATGTGCAGAACCTGACCCATATGAGCTGATTTCTGTGTTACTGCCGATTTATTGCTATTCAGATTTTTATCAAAATCGAAACCAAAATGCTATTTAATTTTTACACATTAATGATGGGGCGAGAGGGGAGGTAGGTGGGCAAAGCAGATAAGGCTTGCTTTGCCCCTACGGGGATTCACGCACAATTTGCGGGATTTTCCTTGTCCAGGCTCCATTTGACCGGGTTGTTTACGATGTATGTGCGAGCACGTTCCAGTTCATTTCCGTTTCGGATAATTCGTTCGTAATAATTGCGCTGCCATAGAGCTGATCCGGGAGTATGAAGAAGTCTATTGATCTTTCGAGTGGAGATTGACTTGAAATTTTGTACTATTGCGCTCAAAGATCCTGGGTTTGTGCCGTGTAAGTTTTGATGCAATTGCTCTTCTGCTATGCTTCTTGATTTGTTGAGACATGAGGCGGGTAAAGCAGATAATACCCCTACGGGTTTTATTGCATCGGTGATTATGATGATGCCGTGCAGATGATTTGGCATGATTATCCAGCTATCCAGTTTTACGTCAGGGAAATTTTCCGCGATGGCGCACCAACAAGTTTCCACCAGACATCCCACCTCATTCAAGTACATGGATCCATCAATGATCTCACCAAAGTCGCATTTCCTTTCGCGAGTACACAGTGATAGGAAATATGCACCGTTGCTGGAATAGTTATAATCACGAAGGCGGATAGAATGTCGATGATGGATATCGGGATTGAATGTCATGCGCGTCTCCCTATTAAATCCGTTGTATGGGCAAAATTGTGGGGTATGTGTAGGGGCTAAGCAAGGATTCACCTGCTTCGCCCAAGAATGGTGCTGTTTTGTTCATTCTGTGTATTTGAATGTAATCAAAGGTGGGCGAAGCAGGTGAATCTTGCTTAGCCCCTACAGGAGTGTCTGTAATGTTATCCTGGCTGAAATTATCACCGCCGCAATTCCTGCGGAACCGCAGTCAGCCAGCCGAGCTGAAGCACTCCCCACAGTCCGATCAGGATCGCCTCGGCCGCATCGTGCCGCAGCGAAGAGGGGCGTGCAGCGCCCGACCAGTCGATGATTTTCCGGGCAATCTCTCCGGCGTGTTTCTTGGCTTCCGGGCCGGTCCGCCGTTCTCGGGGGAAGAGAAACAGCTCTCTCCAGACCTCGGACCCAATCTTCCTGACGAGGATGTCGCGCTGAGCCGCCTCTTTTTCCCAGACGACTGCCAGAGCACCGCCCCCTTCGATGACCAGTGCAGCCAGGTTGGGGGTTTCCTTCAGGATTCCGTGGGCGCCCCGCCTGAGGCGCTCGGTGGTGCCGAAGTTGTGCGAGCGGTACCAGATCAGCTTACCGTCTTCTCCGTAGAGAGCGAGGCCGGTCTTAAGGCCGAGATCAACCGCGAGCAAGGTTCTCATTGTTTTGCCGCCCCTGTCCTGGAAAGTGACTGCTTTTTCCACCCTATGTAGTTTTCATCCGGAAACTGAAAAAGTGCTGTTCCGTGGAGGGTTGAGGCTTTCACGGAGTCTCTAGTACGGCTTCATTGCACGATTGCAACAGCAATAAAACCGCCTGAAACCAGCATATTAGCCGATCAGTGTAACAGGTGGTGACCGATTACGAGAGGCTTCGGGGAAGTTCCAACCCGGTCCCTGCCAAGACATTCCGGATGGACACTATGTAGCAAAAGGACAAACCAATTGCCATTGAATTAATTTCAGTGGCATCCGGAAACCGATACGTAAATTGAAATGTGGCCATCCTTATGGTAGGATTGAAACGAAATTTCAGCCCGATTTCAAAATTCAACGCAGCAAAATGGAGCAGGTATCGTGTCTTTTCGAACCATAGAATGGCGTGACAACAAGGTCGTGATGCTGGATCAGACCAAGCTTCCCGGCGAGGAAGTCTACAATGAGTACAGCGATTTCAAGAGCGTGGCCGAGGCGATTCGCAGTATGGTAATTCGTGGCGCACCGGCTATCGGTGTGGCTGCTGCCATGGGCATTGCGCTGGGCGCTCGCGAGATAATTGCCGATACCCACGAGTCTTTTTTTCAGCAGCTTTCCAATATCTGCGACGTGATGGCCGCTA
>JAQUHM010000310.1 GCA_028683595.1 Geobacteraceae bacterium
GGCCGATGTCTGCCGTTACCATCAGGGCTTGTTCCCCACAGGCAGTCTCGAGTCGGATATCCTCACCTATAACCATTGTCAGGAACTTGTCCACATTTCGTATGATCTCATTGATATCAGTCGGTTGAGAATGTATGAGGTTCTTCCGGCTGAAGTTGAGGAGGCTCTTGGTAATATTTGCTGCCCTGTCTGCTGCTGCTGATATCTGTTTCACATTGTCCAGCAAGGGGTCACTCTCTGGAATATTGTTTTCCAAAATGAACACGTAGCCAATAATTACATTAAGGATATTATTGAAATCGTGGGCAATGCCCCCGGACAGAAGGCCAACCGTCTCCATCTTCTGCGCCTGCAGTAGCTGGTTTTCCAGGTTCTTGCGCTCCGTAATATCCCTCATTATACCTATTGAGTGCCATTTCCCCTTCAGCTTGACCGCCGAGATGGAAATCTCCACCGGGAATTCCGTTCCATCTTTTCTGATCGCCGCAATCTCTGTCGTGGTGTCGATTACCGGTCCTGTGCCGTGCTCCCTGAAGTTGGCAAAGCCTCGTATTGCGGCATCGCTAAAACGTTCGGGGATTAAGAGTCGGTGGATATTCCTCCCGATAAGCTCACTGGATTGAAAGTCGAACATTCTTTCTGCTGCGGCGTTGCAGAAAGTGATTGCCCCGTTTTCATCCAGCATGACAATGGCATTGATGGCCAGTTCCGCTAGTTTGTACATTCTTTCTTTACTCTCATTCAGTGCAGCCTCAGCCTGCCTCCGTTCGGTGATGTCGATCACAGCGATGCGGCACTGCTGTCCTGTACTGTCGGCAAGAGCTTCGATCTGGACAGTGAGTTGAGTGACTCCCCCCCTGGTCAGGGTGGTCTCGCAGGCAACGTCCGCGTTGCTGGTGAAGACCTTTTCCAGAAAGGCAGAAAAGATAGCGCGATTTTCATCCAGTACAAAAAGTTTGAAGCTCCGGCCGATCAGCTGGGGACGATCAATCCCCAGCAAACTTGCACCTGTAAGGTTGGCGGAACGAATAGCACTATCACGGTCAAGGATAAAATATCCCACCGGGGCAAAGTCATAGATGTCAGTATACTTTCCCAGAAGTGTTTCCAACTCATCCCTGGCTTGACAAAGCTCCTCGTTTTGGATCTCCAGTTCGATCTGGTGGACCTCAAGTTCATGGACAAGTTTCTGTATCTCTTCTGCGCTCCGTAACTGCTGCATTTCTGGCGCACGTGCGTACAGTCGCTGTTTCGCAATGCGTCGCAATATTTCTGCGGATGTCAGTGGGGGGGGGATTGTCTGCCATTGCGTACCTCTATTCTGTCAGAGCTTGATCGTGTCCGGCAGGGTTAGTACGGTACCGTGTAGGTACGTCCGATGGTGCGCCCTTTGATCCGTGAAGGATTACACGTGCAGGACAATGAAAAGTCAATAAGGTCAGGTATGATGTCAACAGGTTGAAAGTTATGATTTTTTATTTAACATGCTTAAATATATCAGATGTTTGCCGAAACCCAATTATTTTAATAAATATTGTTACGTTGCGTATTAAAAATGAAAATTAAACCTATCTAGTTTTCATCCGGAAACTGAAAAAGTACTATTCCGTGGAGGGGTGAAGCTTTCACGGAGTCTCTCGTACGGTTTCATTGCACGATTGCAATACGCCTGAAACCAGCATATTAGCCGACCAGTATAACGGGTGGTGACCGATTACGAGAGGCTCGGGGAAGTTCCAACCCGGCCCCAGCCAAGATTTTCCGGATGGAAACAAACTATGGTTTCCATCGATCTATTGTCAGTAATGGTTGAGGTTTAAGACGTGCAGGCCTTTTCTGTCTGTTTACAACGTGTATACAATATTTTGCCAGGTAAAATTACATGGAATTGACGATGCGTTCCGGTAACAGTTTCCTTGCAGATGCAAAGGAGGAGAATACATGCCAAGGAGTGAAAAAATAATTCTGCTTCTCATCGGAGTGGTTTTGTTAACGATCTCCGGGATTTCGCCCTATGACCGGGCAACCTGGTGGATGGAGGTTGCGCCGATTCTGATTGCCGTTCCTCTCCTGCTTGTTAGCGCAAAACGGTTTCCCCTGACGCCACTTGCCTATCGTTTGATTTTTCTCCACGCACTGATCCTCATGGTCGGTGGGCACTACACCTATGCACGGGTACCGTTCGGTTACTGGGTCCAGAATCTGCTCGACCTCAGTCGCAATCATTACGACCGCCTCGGACACCTGGCCCAGGGATTTGTGCCTGCTATCATCGCCAGAGAGCTGCTCCTGAGGACATCGCCTTTGCGTTCCGGGAAATGGCTCTTTTTCCTGGTTACCAGCGTTTGTCTCGCCATCAGTGCCTGTTACGAATTTATCGAATGGTGGGCTGCACTCTTGGGTGGGGAGGCTGCGACTGATTTTCTCGGCACGCAGGGTGATCCCTGGGATACCCAATGGGATATGTTCCTGGCCTTTCTCGGAGCGATGATCGCTCAGCTTCTTCTTAGCCGATTGCACGATCGTCAGATTCAGGCGATTGCTTGCAAAGGAGCTGCTGGTCAGTCACCAGAACGATGCACACGGAACAACTCATGATCAAATCTACGGTCGCTGATACGTTGTAATCATTATGGGAGCATGTATACTCAAAACAATGTCAGCCAGCATTTACGGGGTCTGACCCTCATGGCAGCAACGTATGAGAGATGCGTGCAGGGGCCTATTCCAGGAGGGATTCATGAACAATACATTACCAACACCGGATGACCGTGAGGAAACCTCACGTCGGCAATTCCTGAAGATATTCACGGGAATCATAGGGTTTTTCATTGCTCTGGTGCTTGCCGTGCCGCTGCTGTCTTCACTGTTTGGCCCGCTGTTGCGTAAAAAGAATGCCCCATGGATAAAAGTCGGCAAGCTTCCCGAACTCAGCAGCGACCACCCGGTTAACATCTCGTTCAGAGACCGGGCAGTTGATGCCTATATCCGTGAGAATATCACCCGCGATATCTGGGTTGTGAGCCTTCCTGGTAGAGGATTGACGGTCTATTCGCCGATTTGTACCCATCTGGGTTGCCATTTCAACTGGGATTCTGCAAAGGGTCGTTTCGTCTGTCCTTGCCATGGCAGTTTCTTTGCTCTCAACGGTGCTGTGCTCGCAGGGCCGGCGCCGAGGCCGCTTGACACGCTTCCCTCCAAGGTGGAGAACGGTGAACTGTATATCGAATGGGAGCGGTTCGAACCCGGTACCCCCCGGAAAATACGTGTATAGGAGGGTAATGACATGCTGAGCCGACTGGGTAACTGGATCAACGAGCGCTGGCCCCTTTCAGAACTGATCCGTATTGGGCTGGAGGAAAACATCCCCGGGGGGAGCAGTTATGCCTATGTTTTCGGCAGCCTTCTCCTGTTCACCTTTTCTCTCCAGGCAGTGACCGGAGTGTGGCAACTCTTCTACTACGTACCGTCTGTTCAACATGCCTACGACAGCCTCAATTACCTTCGTACCGAGATTCCCTTCGGCTGGCTGATCCATGGTCTCCACTACTGGGGGGCCAATGCCATGATCATTCTGCTGTTGTGCCATGCCATCCGGGTTTTTACCTGGGGCGCTTACAAGCGCCCCCGTGAATTGATCTGGCTTGCCGGAGTTGATCTTTTTTTGTTAACCCTTGCCATGAGCTTTACCGGTGCCCCGTTGCCGTGGGACGAACAGGGATTCTGGGCAACCGAGGTTGGAACGAGCATTGCCGGTACTGTGCCATTTATCGGTAACCTGACCAAGCAACTGATGCGTGGCGGACAGGAAATGGGGCAGTTGGCCCTTTCGCGAATGTTCATTCTCCATGTGGCAATCTTTCCGGTGGCGCTTCTCGGCTTGGCAGGCTTTCACCTGGTCGCTTTCCGCAAGTTCGGCAGCAGTGGTCCGTGGGAGGAGGCAAAGAATGCTCGCAGCGGTCGCTTCTGGCCGGATCAGGTCTTCAAGGATATGGTTGCCTGTGCACTGCTCCTGGTAATTCTCATTACCTTGGTGGTTATTATCCCCCCTCCCTTTGCAGGACCTGCCGATCCCCTTGACACAACCTATCTTCCGAAACCGGAGTGGAATTTTCTCTTTCTGTACGAGATTTTGAAATTCTTTCCCGGCAAACTTGAGGCAGTGGGTACGGTGGGCGTTCCGACGTTGGGCATCCTCGTTCTCGTGTTATTACCGTTTTTCGACAAAAAGAGCGAACGTGCCCCGGGACGGCGTCAGCTTGCCATGTCGATCGCGGCCTTGGCTATCCTGGGATTGATCGGCCTTACCTTGGCCGGGCATTACAGTAACCCGACCGGTGAACAGGGTGCGGCTGAGTCCCCCGTGTCTGCGTCGTCCGAGCAGTCAATGGATGTTGGCCTGGGCAAAGCATTGTTCCAATCCCAAGGCTGCACCGCCTGTCACATGGTTAACGGGAGTGGCGGAAATGTCGGTCCAGATCTCTCCGGTGAAGGTGAGAAAGGTCGTTCCAGGGAGTGGCTCAGGACGCAGATTCGCAACTCGAAAACCCATGATCCCCAATCTATCATGCCCACTTATGACGCATTGAAAGAACAGCAGGTTGACCAACTGGTTACCTACCTCCTGAGTCTTACCGGCAGCAGCACTGCGGTCAGTACGGGAGCAACCCCCCTTGCACTAACGGATGTTGCAGCTACATCAGTTCAGGTTCCGGGTAAGGCGGCCTTCATTATCGGCAGTGCAGAGCATGGTGCTGTTCTGTTCGAAAAAAACTGTGT
>JAQUHM010000028.1 GCA_028683595.1 Geobacteraceae bacterium
GTCTACAAATATCCGAGAAGGCTGGTTCAAGCATTGCACAAAAAGCGGAAAAATACTCATCATCGCCATTATCAAGATCAATTTCCGGTTTATTCAGGTCGGTCTTCACGTTGAGAATGGAATCAAAATCTTCAGGAAGCAGGATATCTCCTTTACAGAAAAGAGTGACTGAGTTGATAACATTCTTCAACTCACGGATATTACCCTCCCATGGATGCTTCATGAGAAGATTCAATGCTTCAGGAGATACACCTTTCACCCGTTTTTCATACTGACGTGAATATTTTTTCACAAAAAGATCAACCAGAAGCGGCAGGTCATCTAAACGCTCATTAAGAGGGGGAAGATAAAAAGAAACCACTCGCAAGCGGTAAAACAGATCAAGCCGGAATCTTTTCTCTTTTACTGCAGTAACCAGGCTGAAATTGGTTGCAGCAATTACCCGGACATTCACTTTTATTGTTTCGTTCCCACCCACCCGTTCAAAATCCTGATTTTCCAGCACTCTCAGGAGCTTTCCCTGGTTTGACAGGCTCATTTCACCTATCTCGTCAAGAAATATGGTTCCGCCATTGCACTGTTCAAACTTTCCAATCCTGCGGGAATGGGCATCGGTGAATGCCCCTTTTTCATGACCGAAAAGCTCACTTTCCAGGAGATTTTCAGGAATCGCTGCACAGTTAACCGCAAGAAATGTTTTATCACAGCGCTTCGAATTATTATAAATCGCCCGCGCAAGGAGTTCCTTTCCAGTACCACTGGGACCCTGAATAAGGATACTTGCATCGGAGTCTGCCACCTTGCCCACCATTTTCCAGATTTGAATCATCTGGGGTGATGAGCCGATCATGATGTCTTCTTCGAGCTCACTTTCATCAATCTGATCAGAAATCCCGGCGTAGTGAACCTTGCGGTTCAGGAGATTGCATTCCAAGGCCTTACGGGAAACTTCCTTCAGTTTCTCAATGTCAAAAGGTTTGGTAATATACTCGTAAGCCCCATGCTTCATCGCTTCGATGGCGTTTTGAGTGGTTCTGTAGCCGGTAGTCATAATCACGGACAGACCGGGATCAATCGCCTTAATCTCGCGCAAGACCTCCAGGCCTGATTTCTTCGGCAAGCAGATATCGAGAATCGCCACATTGGGATGCTCTGCAAGAACTCTTTTAACAGCAGCCTCACTGTCTGTCTCAAGGAAAAGTTCCACGTCCTCATCTTCAAAAACAGCAGCCAGAAGTTGAAGGATTGCATCGTCATCGTCAAGAATAAGAATTTTACTTTTCATAGTTTTTCTTTGGCGTCTCCACAGTTCTGTTCGTGGAGAATAGCACAAAGAAACATGGTAAAACAACCCGAAAACTCATAAATTCGGAGTTCGAAAATAATCCCAAAACAGGCAGTCTATGCCTCCCAGCCGCTCTTCTCGCGATGATGCAAAATCTCATTCTCGCTTTCAACTTCACTGGTTATGAGCTCTGCCTCACTCTCCGTAAGACCGACAGCGGGCCTGTTCCCCATCCAATGGGTCAGTTCACCCTTCGGGGATGTGAGCAGTTGGGGCGTAGGTGGCCCACCCACAAACTTGCCATTGAGATAAAGAGCCGCCTCGTAACGACCCTCCCGCTTCACAAGGTTGAACTCAGCGACATAACCGGATTGCAACACCTTTTTCAGAAGTACTCTTTTTACAATCATCGTTGGGTCCTTACCAGCCAGAATTTTATTTGAGAACCGGCCATCATTCTACGGGGTTTTCTTTTCGCAACCTGCATTCGGATTCAAAAACCTGACAGAGAGTCCTCGTTCCACGTAATTCCGCTTGTTGATAACAATTGAAACTTATTGTACTGGAGAAATTGGGTACGATACTTTATCATGATCTTCATTACCACTCATCGGAAGATGGTGCCGGAACTTTACCAAAAACTCCAGCTGACTCTTTGTTTCGTTCCTGGGAGCCTTCATAATGAGAATCAACAACGACTACTGGCGGTCCATTCTCTCTGCTACGAAAGTGTCAGCAGAGACCGGCACCCCGGATAACCGCTCAGGATCTCTCCAAAACCTCGTTCCGGGGCAACAGGTGCAAGGAGAGGTCCTCGCCCGACTATCGGACCAGGTATATCTGGTAAAAATTGCGGGGGATATCTATCGAACGGAATTACCAGAACCAACCCAAACCGGCACAAAACTGATACTCACTTTCCGAACCAGTGAACCACGCCCTGAATTCTCACTGCAAAGTGATCGAAGCGACGTTTCTCCTGTACGGTTGAGCCCGACAGCTGCATCGCTCATAGAAGCACTCAAAGTACCTTCTGACCAATCCTCCGCGCAGTCAATAAAATCTCTGGAACCGCTTCTCACCTCACCACCGGTAAACAGCTTGGCACTGGCGACTTCCCTGCGCAATGCCCTGTCCTTTTCCGGGCTCTTTTACGAGTCTCACCTGTTACAATGGTTCCTGGGCGAACGACTCTTTGCTGACATACAAAAGGAATCCCGTTTACGCCTTGCATCCATGGCAAAACGCGGAAAAGAACCGCTATCCGACGCCACCTCCTCTGAAGAACTAGGGCTCATCGCGGATAAAAAAGGTTTCCTGGCGTTTGCCTTGGAAAACGATGAGCAACCGGACAACGTGAAACACAGCACCGCTCTTTCGGAATCGTTGACGTCAGCTCTTCTGAGAGAGCAGGTGGAAACCCTCTTGTCCGGTATTTTTCACTGGCAGGGCAGCGTGTGGCATGGCCAGGACATGGCATGGGAAGTGGAAAAACAGGAAAGTGAAAGTAATCAGGATTGCGAGCAGTCTTGGCGAACATCCATTCGCCTTACTTTGCCGAATCTTGGCAAAGTAAGTGCCACCCTCGTTTCCAGCGATGAAGGAATAACAGGAAAAATTACAACAGATTCAACAACAACGAAAAATACCATGCAGCAGGAACTGGGATGTCTCGAAGAAAAAATGACCGCCTCGGGACTTACCTTGCGGACAATGACAATTGAGCAACGCGATGAAAGATAGGGACAATAAAAAAGCGGTTGCGCTTTCCTACAGAGAGGGCCTATATGCACCACAGGTCGTGGCTAAGGGTCGAGGTGTCGTGGCTGAGGCTATAATCGATCATGCCAGGGATGCAGCTGTTTTTATCCATGAATCGCCGGAATTGGTCAATCTCCTGATGCAGGTGAACATGGACCAGCATATCCCGCCGGAGCTCTATCGAGCCGTTGCCGAACTTCTTGCCTGGATATTCTGGTTGGAAAACCGGGTTCCGCCCGGATGGCAAAACGACCAGAACCCCTGAGACACATTGACCGTAAAATCAGATCGCCCCTTCCAGACAATTCGTCCAGTCAATAGCCTCAAACTGGGCAGTTACGAGAACCTTCTGGCTGCAATGGTACTGGTTCAGCAGCAGGGCAACATCGGCAAAATCCATGTTCTCAAGTTTCTCCGTCAGCAACAGGAGACTCCCGAGGACACCTTTCCGTTCCAGGAGAGCAAGACGCACCTCTTCGTCAAGGTTCAGCTGATTCAGAATCTCTTCCATGGGAACACCGAGCAGAACATCAACCAGAGATAGTACTCCGGTCATGAAAGCACTGTCGGAATAGTCATGGTCCTGAAGTTCCGGCTCCCATTTCATAACCAGATTTTCCATCATCCGACCGCGGGTCGCGGCTGTTTCAAGGAGCGGATTCCCAACGGCACTGGTCTTGTCCGAAGCAAACAATGCCAGTTGAATCCAGCGCTTCAACTGCTTCATACCTAGGACAACAAGCGCATGTCTCAGGGTTCGGATTTTCTCCTTCATTCCGATAACCACGGAATTCACCAATCTCAGAAGATTATAGGTAAGATTGGGATTATGCTTGAAGGCCTCTTCAATCTCCGCTATTTCAGCATCTCTGCAAACAAGCTCCAGAAGCTTGAGTAGAGCAAGGCCTGAAACATCAACCTTCCTTTTATTCAACACAGACGGACGCGCAAAATAGTACCCCTGAAAGAGGTGAAAACCGAGGTCGCAGCAGAAATGATACTGCTCTATGGTCTCAACCTTTTCAGCCAGAAGCGTCAGACCTCGATTACTCAACGTAGCAACCATTTCTTTCAAAGCATCCGCAGGCATCTGTAGCACATCTATCTTTACAATATCAACTATGTCATAAAGCGGTTCATAATCGAGGTGATAGCAGTTATCATCAAGAGCCAGGGTGAATCCTCGCTCCTTCAATTCTCGGCACCGTTCCAGTAACGCATCCGACACCTTGACGGTTTCAAGGATCTCAATAACGGTTTTCTCCCGAGGCAGGATTTCCAGGAGATCACTCATGAGAAGATTTCCAGTCACATTAATAAAACCCTTATACTTCCCCAGCACTTCATGGATCCCGAAGGTAGAAAGCACGTTGCTTATAACAAAAGAATCAACATGGGGAAAACCATTAATGTTGGCATGGAGAGTGTCTGCAGAACGGAAAAGAAGTTCGTATCCGACAATATTCTGGTTACGGTCAAGTATCGGCTGACGCCCTAAAAAAACTTTTTTATCGAAATTCTTCATTCTTGGCCGGGTACTCCTCGTCAGACAGAAAAGCTACGCAAAAAAGGCTTCCCTTTCACACGATGTGAATAATTATGATAAAACTTTTAAAGATAAAATAGCAACGTACTTGTCAGGAAGAACCGTATCGTTGCACTCATGTTTGCAAACAAGCAAGAGAGAAGTATCCAGGAAATTCAGAAAAAACAAAATAAAAAGGTTGGCCCATGAGAGCCAACCTTTTATTCTGGTGCCCGGGACCGGAATCGAACCGGTACAGCCTTGCGACCGAGGGATTTTAAGTCCCTTGCGTCTACCAATTCCGCCACCCGGGCGCAACAACCATTGATCAGACAGAGAAACTATCGAATCTCTGACTGCGACACATCAGAAATACTTTTGTATCAGGAATTATTGACCCTGTCCCTCAATTCTTTACCTGTCTTGAAAAAAGGGGTTTTTTTGGCTAATATTTGAACAATTTCACCACTTTTTGGGTTTCTCGCCTCGCGAGGACCTCTCTCGCGTATTGTGAAACTTCCAAATCCACGGATTTCAACCTTCTCATCGTTCTTCAGAGCATTGCGGATACTGTCGAATACAATATCAACGATGAGCTCAGAATCTTTTCGCGTCAAAAGGCTGTTTTGGTCCACGAGCCTTTCAACCAACTCACTTTTGGTCATACGCAAAAACTCCTTATTCCATATTTGTAAGCTTATCTGCCAGAGAATTATCTACAAAATCATTTCTTCTTCAACTCTTCCTTCAACAACTCGCCCAGGTTAGACGTCGCCTCGCCCTGGAAATTTCCAAAAGAGGAAAAATCACCTCTGCTGTCACTAATAGCAATTGCCTTGATTGAGAGAGCTATTTTCTTCTCTATCGGGTCGATGTTCAACACCATGGCCTCGATTTCATCATCAACAGCCGCAAATCCCTTGGGAGTAGCAACTTTCTCCTGAGAAAGTTCGGAGACGTGGATAAGACCTTCAATCCCCTCTTCAATTTCAAGGAAGATGCCGAAGTCTGTTACCGAGGTTACCTTTCCTTTGACCTTGGTGCCAGGCTTGTACTTCGCAGGAATTTCGTTCCAAGGGTCTGGAACTAATTGCTTGATCCCGAGGGAAAGTCTCTCATTTTCCGGATCAATATTGAGGACAACAGCATGAACTATCTGTCCTTTGCTGTAAAGCTCGGAAGGATGTTTAATCCGCTTTGTCCAGGACATATCGGAAACATGCACCAAACCATCAATGCCATCCTCAACACCGATAAAGACGCCGAAGTCGGTAACGTTTTTAATCTGACCTTCAATCTTGGTACCAACGGGATATTTATCCCCGATTACCGTCCAGGGGTTCATCTGAATCTGCTTGAGACCGAGAGAAATCCTTCTGCTCGGGACATCAACACCCAGAACTTCAGCTGCGACCTCATCGCCCACTTTCAGAACGTCGGAAGGGTGACGAATTCGCTTTGTCCAGGACATTTCAGAAACATGAACAAGTCCTTCCACACCCTCTTCCAAAGAAACAAAAGCACCATAATCCGCAAGACTGACCACAGTACCGACAATCCGGTCACCGATGTGATATTTTGATTCAACAACCAGCCAGGGATCCGGAATCGTCTGCTTGATACCAAGGGAGATTTTCTCTTTTTCCTTGTCGTATTTCAACACCTTGACGGAAACAGTCTCACCGATTTTCAGGATTTCTGAAGGATGAGAAAGTTTACGCCAGGACATATCCACGATATGGAGCAATCCATCAATACCCCCGAGATCGATAAACGCACCATAATCGGTGATGTTTTTCACGATGCCCTCGCGGACCTGGCCTTCGGTAAGGGTGGCAAGTGTATCTGTTTTCAGCTTGTCGCGTTCCTCTTCCAGGATTGCCCGACGAGAAAGAACCACGTTCCCTCTCTTTTTGTTTACCTTGACAACCTTGAACTGGAAAGACTGTCCAATAAGTTTTTCAAGGTTACCGATGGGACGAACATCAACTTGAGAAGCCGGCAAAAAGGCAGGCACCCCGATATCAACGGTAAGGCCACCTTTCACATTTGCAATGATCTTTCCTTCGACAAGAGCACCGGAATCAACGGCCTCCTCGATGTGAACCCAGATCTGTTCGCGCTCGGCCTTTTTCCGGGAAAGTACAATATAACCACGGATATTTTCCTTTTTCTCGAACAAGACCTTTACAGAATCACCGACTTTCGCCGTAAGCTGGCCGTTCTCGTCCATGAACTCGTCAAGGGGGATGCAGCCTTCCGATTTGTAGCCGATATTGACAAGGACATAATCCGGATCAATCTGCACGATAACGCCTTCTACAATCTCACCCACCAAGGGCTGACGCAAACTTTCCTGGAAGAGTTCTTCAAAATTCTCTTTAACGCCTTGATTAAGGTCATCATCCATATCGTTATTCAGCCTGTCCGGCTCGTTGGTGATGTTGGTCAAGTCTTTTTCGTCATTCATCAAAGTAATACCCCCTGAAATTTCTATGTTTTCCCGCTTTATCCTAGCACACCCTGTAAATTCTCAATGTGTAGTAGTATCATCAATACGGCTTATTTGCTCAAGCACTTCGTCAATTACCCATTTGGGAGTCGAAGCTCCTGCCGTTACGCCAACAGTATCTACACCTTCAAACCACACCCGGTTCAGTTGCTGCGCTGTTTCAATATGGTAGGTCCTGGGCTGCAGCTCCGCGCATACTTGAGCAAGGCGCGTTGTATTGGCACTATTGTACCCACCGATTACTATCATGCAGTCAACACGTTTTGCAAGCTCTTTGGCTTCTTCCTGCCGCACGGCTGTTGCATCGCAGATAGTGTTGAATACCCTTATTTCGCTGCCCTTTACCAGGCACTCAAGAACCACATTCTTTAGATTCTCAAATGACTGGGTCGTCTGGGCAACGATACAGATCTTGCCGGAAATCTTCAGTTTATCGGCTTCTTCACCTGACCCTACTACATAGACCGGGCCCTTGGCGTACGAAACAATCCCTTGAACCTCGGGATGATCAGCATCTCCTACCACTACCACAACATAACCCGCCTGGGAAAGACTTTTTACGTGTTCCTGGGCCTTTTTCACAAACGGACAGGTGGCGTCAACAATTTCAAGTTCCTTGCGGCTGGCCTCCTGAAGCTCTTCCGAGGCGACTCCATGTGAACGAATGATAATTGCCCCACTGTCGAGGTCTGCAAGAGAGGTAAGAGCCTTGACTCCCATTTCCTCGAGACGCTGGACCACCTGCGGCGAATGGATAATCGGACCGAGAGTAAAGGTTTTTCCTCCCTTGGCGGCTGCCTCGAAGGCCATCTGGGTGGCCCTTTTGACCCCAAAGCAGAATCCGGCCTGTTTTGCGAGGATTATTTTCAAGCTGTTTACTCCTCCACCAGGGACAAGATGAATCATCCAAACGAGCAGAACAAATTCACCGGTCTTCCTGCATTATCTAAAAACATCAGAAGGCAAAACATCGTCTTGGCAACAAGCACTAAGACGCTCTTTTCTCCAACTCCTTCAGCCGTACAATTTTCTCCATCCGGCTAAGCACCTCTTCGACAGGGATTCCATCCGAATCAATGGGAAGGGCATCTTTAGCCATGCAAAGAGGGGCATGTTCGCGCTGTTCGTCTTGAGCATCGCGGGCAATAACTTCCGCTATTGTCTTCTCAAGGGTTACCTTTTCCCCCTTGCCCTGCAATTCAAGAAAACGCCTTCTTCCCCTTTCCTCCGGAGAAGCGGAAAGGAAAAACTTCACCTCGGCATGGGGAAAAACCACTGAGCCGATATCACGGCCTTCCAGCACGACATTACCTGCGCGCCCCATACGCCTCTGTTCATGGAGGAGAACTTCGCGCACCACTTTTTTTGTTGATATCCGGGAGGTCAAAAGACTGATCTCAGGGGTCCGTATGGCTTCGGAAACATCCTCACCGTTGGCAAGAACCCTATACGCGCCTTCCTGCCGAATAAAAGTTATTTCCAAATCCCGGCACAATTCTGAAAGGGCATCATCATCTTCCAGGCTGACATTTGATCGCTTGACGGTTAATGCAACAGCACGGAACATTGCACCCGTATCGATGTAAAGGTAGCCAAGGCGTTCAGCAAGCTGGCGTGCCACTGTACTCTTGCCCGCACCTGACGGGCCATCTATTGCAACAACAATCCCCTTTTCAGCCCCCTTTCCATCACTCATGTACGGCAAACCTTTTCCAAAAGTTTGATAAAGGTCGGGAAGGATGTAGCAATGCAGTCAATATCAGTTACTGTTGTCTCCCCTTTTGCAACAAGCCCGGCAATGAGCATTGACATGGCAATCCGATGATCTCCGAAACTGTCAACAGCGCATCCTCTCAACGTGTCGGTACCGGTAATTTCCATGCCATCTTCCGTTTCCAGGACATCAACTCCTGCCTTGGCCAAATTTGTAGCCATGGCGGCTATCCGATCGGTTTCCTTGACACGAAGCTCCCGGGCATCCCGCAGGATAGTTCTGCCATCGGCACAGGCAGCAGCAACACAGAGTACCGGGAACTCGTCAATAGCCCTTGGCACAAGGTCACCACCGATTTCAATTCCAACCAGCGACGATGAGCGCACCAGAATGTCCGCAACAGGTTCTCCCGAGACCTCTCGCTCGTTGAGCAGGTCAATGGAAGCCCCCATTTTCAGCAGGATATCAAGAATTCCCGTTCGGGTGGGATTGATCCCGACATTGGTAATGAGGAGCTCAGAATCAGGAACCAGAAGGGCGGCCACAATAAAGAAAGCGGCCGAAGAAATATCTGCCGGAACCGTCACCTCTCTTCCATCAAGCTCCCTGCCACCTCGTACAATCGCGCCGTTGGCTCGCGGTTCGATATCTGCACCGAAGTAGCGGAACATCCTTTCCGTGTGATCTCGCGACAGGGAAGGCTCTTTCACCTCGGTTTCGCCACAGCTGTACAAACCGGCCAGGAGAATGGCGGATTTTACCTGAGCACTGGCAACGGGAGAAAGGTATGAAAGACCTTTCAACTCCCCACCCTGAATCGCCAGAGGTGCCTTCGTTCCCCCTGCTCGACCCAGAATACGTGCTCCCATTTTCGTCAGAGGCTCGATCACCCGTCCCATGGGTCTGTTGCGCAAATACCGGTCTCCCGATAAAACAGAATAGAAACGTTGGCCGGCAAGGATGCCGGTCATGAGCCGCATGGAGGTGCCGGAGTTGCCGCAGTCAAGGACATCATCAGGTTCTCTCAGCCCGTAAAGTCCTCTTCCCTGAATATGCAGCTTCCCATCTTCCTCTCGGGCATCTACCCCCATGAACCGGAAGGCGTTCAGGGTGGCAATCGTATCTTCTCCCTGCAAAAAACCGCTGACAACCGTCGTTCCGCGGGCAAGCGAACCGAGCATAACTGCACGATGGGATATGGATTTATCACCAGGCACCACGATTTCACCTGCTACATTTTTTGCTGTTCTCACAGTATACTTTTTCACTGCTGGCCCCGGTGGGTTGGATTTCTGCTAATTTATCAAAACACTTTACGAAGAAGGCGGAATCAAGGATGCCAGAGCGCAACTACGTCGCTCATCTACTGCCTGGAGAAAGAACAGGCTCGGGAGACACTAGAGAATAGCATCCCGGCTTCTCTTGGATTCAGCAAAAAACTTCTGGAGTCCGGCGCTGTCCCCGTTCTCTACAAGGGTCCGGAGGTGTCCGAAGAAATCAGAAAAGAAATCCATCATCTCCATAATTGCAGGTCCGTTCATGAGTGCAATATCTCGCCACATCGCAGGATCGGAAGAGGCGATGCGAGTAAAATCCCGGAACCCGCCTGCTGAATATTTCAGGATACTTTCATCGAAGCGATCATAACCATCCACTGCATTTACCAGGGAATAAGCCACCATGTGAGGGAGATGGGAAATGGCCGCCACGATGCGGTCATGCTTGTGTGCATCCATCTGAATCACATCGGTACCAGCAAGCTCCCACATCCTGACAACTTTTCGGAGAGCACGTTCATCGGTATTCCCGGTTGGGGTTATGATACAGCGCTTTCCTGTAAAAAGCGTAGAGAAGGAAGCGTCTACGCCTGACTTTTCCGTCCCGGCAATGGGATGTCCGCCCACAAAACAGGTTCCCGCAGGCATAAGCGGTTCACAGGCAGCAACAAGCGACTCCTTCACACTGCCACCATCGGTCACAACGCAGCCGGGAGCAAGGCAGGGAGCAATTTTTTCCAACACCGAAGCAATGGCGCAAACAGGAGTGGCGAGAAAAACCAGATCAGCTCCTTGAACACCTTGACAGGGATCCTGACAATACCGGTCAATCACACCCAGTTCAACCGCACGTTGCAGGTTCGGCTCGGTTCTCCCGATACCGACAATCTCATCCACCTCACCCTGCTGGCGCAGTATCCGCGCAAGAGATCCGCCAATTAGGCCAACGCCGACAACTGCCATTCTTTTGCTAAGAGACATCTATTCCCTTTCCGGTCTCATCTAGATGTTTTTAGAATACGAGCCGAGGATTTTTACGAATTGGCAGCAGTTGCGTAATTCGTCGATTGCCTCGGCAACCTCGGGATCAGAAAGATGCCCTGACAGGTCCAGGAAAAAGATATATTCCCACGCCTTCTTTTTAAGGGGACGAGATTCGATCTTGCTCAGGTTGATTCCACGACGCGCAAAGGGATCAAGCATCCGGTAGAGGATTCCCGGTTCGTCCTTGACCGAGAACATCAGGGAAGTTTTATCGTTACCGCTCTTTCCGGCAATCTTCTTCCCGATAACGAGAAAACGGGTAAAATTGTTCACCTGGTCTTCAATACGTTTCTTCACAACCTTCAACTCATAGAGGGAGGCAGCTGAATCGCTGGCAATAGCCGCAGCGTTATAATCTTCACTGACGATCTGTGCTGCCAGCGCAGTGGATGCAACATCCACCACCGGAACATTTGGCAGATTATCGTCGAGCCATTTGCGACACTGGGCAAGTGCCTGTGGATGGGAGTAAACCTTTTTGATATCGGCCATTCGCCCGGTACGTGACAAGAGGTCATGGGAAACCTCAAGCAGAACCTCGGCAATGATCTTCAGGTCGCTCTCCATGAACATATCCAGAGTATGAGAAACCATTCCTTCGGTGGAGTTCTCAACGGGGACAACTCCGTATTGAGCCCGATCTTTTTCCACATCCTCAAAAACGGCCGGAATTGATTTCTGTGGCACCAACTCTGCTGAAAGTCCGAATTGCTGGAGAGCTGCCATGTGGGTAAACGTCGCCTTCGGTCCGAGAAAAGCCACCTTCATCGGTGACTCCAAGGCCAGGGACGCTGAAATTATCTCGCGAAAAACGCTTTTCAGCGCCTCACATGGAAACGGTCCGGTGTTTTTCGAGGCAAGCCGCTCATAAATTTCCCGTTCACGACTCGGAACATAGAAATCACGGCTTTCGCCCCTTTTCAGCTTGCCGACGGCAATAACCAGCTCAGCTCGCTGATTCAAAAGGGCAAGAATCTGGTCATCAATCCCGTCAATGGAATTTCGTATTTCTTCAAGAGTTTTCTTTTCAGACAAAACAGAATCACCTAAGAGAGGGGGTTATTAGTGTGTAGGACATGCTAATCTATAGCAAATATGCCGAAAAAGCAAACCTTTTTTCGCATGAAATATCAATATTATTGCTGCACTGAGCCTGATCCGGAACCATGCCAGAGGTCTGACCATTTCAGCTTATTGCTTTTCCTCAGAGAAGAAGGGGCATGACTTCAACGTTACCGGTAAAGTGTATACCGAAACCGTAAACATTACCCGCAAATTCCGCGATTCAGCGCTTGGGTAGAAATTGAAGCTTCCTAACCGTCATTATCATATGTATAATAGCATGCAGTAGCATCAGAACATCGAAACAAATCTCTAACGTCTCCGCCATCCCATCTGTTGAAGTGAGCGGAACATCATCAAACCGGTACTTTTCCTATAGCGAAAAATTTCACTTGCAAGGCTCCCTCAATGGCAGAAAATAACACGACATCAAAACTTTCCCTCATCAACAAATTGATTCTCAGTTATGCAGCCATTGCGTTTTTCACCATGGCTGCAACGGTCTTCTCGGTATTCGGACTTCAGTCTCTCAACGGAATAGTCCGTGATATCGCCCGAAACGATTTACCCTTTGTCAAACGCACGGAAATTCTCCATGACTCACTTCAGGCCCAGGAAAGAAGTGCGGCCAAGTTTTCAGTACTTAAGTCACCGGAATTCAAGCAATTATTTGACCAGCGGCAAAAAGAATTCAGTTCTGTCATTGAGGACATTGGCAAATCAGACTCCGGGCCACTTCTTGCTGATATTGTCCGTAACTACCGGGACTTCGGCAGTAAAGCGGAAATCCTTTTCCAAGATAAGTCCGACGATATCACTCCCCTGAAAGAAACTGCCGAGAAAGTCAATGCCTCGATCGAAGCCCTATCCAAAGCACGCCAGGTGATTCTGAATGAGAAATTGGAAAATGCTGACCAGAAACGGGAAACAACGGTACAATGGACGTTACTGTTATCCACCATGGGCTTTGTGCTCGCATTAAGCGTAATGGCCTTTTTTCTGGTTACCATCTCCTCCTCAATCAAAAAACTGAAACGGGCAACGCACTCCATAGCAGAAGGAAATTTCGATTTTGATCCCGACATCCCGCCAGGAGATGAAATCGGTGACCTTGCCGAAGATTTCACCAAAATGGCAAAACGACTCAAGATCCTTGAACAAATCAGTCTCGACGCAAGCCCCCTTACCCGTCTTCCCGGTAACATCGCAATTGAGCGAATACTCACCAAAAAACTTCAGGCAGGTGAAACGTTCGCTGTATGCTACGCCGACCTTGATAATTTCAAGGCCTACAGCGACAGGTACGGATACATCAGGGGAAGTGACCTGATCAAGATGGCCGGCGAGGTCATTTACGAAGCAGTGCAGCAAAATGCGGATAAAAATGCCTTTGTGGGACATATCGGGGGGGATGATTTCATCATGATCGTCTCGTCCACTGAAGTCGATGCGGTCTGCCAGGCAGTAATTGATGCCTTCACCGACGAGATCCCACAGTTTTATACTCCGGAAGACTTGGAACTGGGACATATCGAGGGGCCGGACAGGTACGGTGTCAACAGGATATTCCCCATCATGACCATATCAATTGCTGTTGTCATGTGCCAGCAGGGTGAGTACGATTCAGCAGTCAAAATAGCCAAGACAGCCGCCGAAATCAAAGAGTTCGCAAAGGGCGAGGCTGGCAGCAACTATTTTATCGACCGCAGAAAGAGGGCCCGATGAAAAAACGTATCATATGTATTGCTATCATAATCGGACTAAGCGGCTGCGCAACCATCCGGAAAGAAGATCCCAACGCCCATGAACAGCGGCAGAAACTGGTCCTCGCAAAAATGCTTCTGCAAAGCAACAGGACCGAAGCGGCAAAAAAGACACTCACTGAAATTACCGCCAAACCAGCCGTTGCAGGAATAACAGATGAAGCGTTATTTCGGCTGGCACTGCTTGATCTGGAAGCAGGTCAACAAAAGATAGCAACCGACAAGGCGGGGAAAGCCCTTGACACTCTGCTGGGTAAATTCCGTTCGAGCAACTGGAGCGCCCATGCAACCACATTAAAGGGTCTGATAGATGCATATGATATAACGTTGCAGGAAAAAGCAGAACTGGACAAAATAATAAAAAATCTTAAAAGTTCGAATGCTTCTCTCACAAAGGAAAATGCCGATTTGCGGCAGGATTTGGAAAAAATAAAAAAACTGGACCTGGAACTGGAAAGGAAGAAGAAGTAGATAATTCTCTTCAGGTGGAAGAGCAGCGCTGTAAAGAATCATAGAGCCCTGAAGGGGTCGCCTCGCAAACCTCTACCAGGATTCCCAAGGCATCGCGAAGTTCCTCAAGCGTCACATCATCGATAAAGACCCCTTCACCCTCCTTCAGCATCACATCAGGGATCAGAACTACATCGACATCTTCGAATCCCCCTCCCCTAACTATTTTGAGAATATCCTTTCCAGGAACAAGCCCGGTAACGGTCACACTGTCACCGAACAGGGAGTTTTTTACAGGAATAACCCGGAAAGCTACCCTGGTTTTTTCAGCAAGTCTGCGGAGAAAATCCTCAAGATACGGATAAGCTGATTCTCCGGTCACCACTGCCACAACCATTTCTCTCATGGGCTCTGCCCTGCCCAGAACGTCCTCGGCCTCCCCCAGGAAAAGCGGGATCATACCGACACCGTTCTCGATCTGGGGGAGGTCCCCGTACGCAGATAGAGGTGGAAATGGTTTTTCCGCCTTGATATAAAACTCGTCGGCAAAGAAAAGAAAAGGGGTGCCAAACTCCGTCACAAATTCGTGAGTCAGGGGTTGCCATACCGCAAGTAATTCGGAAGCATAGTCACGGGTAATCGGGTGCAGCTTCGGCAAAGACTCCCGAAACCGGGTAAGTCCCAGGGGAACCACGGCAAGGGATGCAATCTGTGGAAACAGCGCAGCAAGATCACGCACGGTACGTTCAAGATGGGAACCGTCATTCAGGCCCGGGCACAGCACTACCTGGGTATGCATCACGATCCCGGATGAGGCAAGCTCCGTAAGCAGCTCGAGAACCGGAGGACACTCACAGTTTCCCAGAAGCTTCGCCCGAAGATCAGGCTCAGTGGCATGAACCGAGATGTAGAGGGGGGAGAGTCGCTGTTCACAAATCCTGCGGACTTCTTCCCGACCAAGGGAAGACAAGGTTACAAAATTCCCGTACAGAAAAGAAAGCCGGTAGTCCTCATCCTTTACATATAAAGAACGTCGAAGCCCCTTCGGCAACTGGTCCACAAAGCAGAAAAGGCAGGAATTCAAACAGCTGAAAGGCTTGGGAGATTCAAACAGTATACCGAGAGATTCACCCTCTTCCCGCATCAGCTCGATCTCCCATATCTCACCATCCGCTTTTTCAATTTCAAGAAGAAGCTCTTCCTCGCCTGAATAATACCCGAAATCGATGATATCCTGAATGGGGTTGCCGTTGATAGCCAGCAACCTGTCACCGGAATCTATCTCAAGCTCTTCAGCAATGCTTCCCGGCTCGACTGTTTCGATCGTAATCCCTGATTCCATATGTACACAATTCCTGTTACCCGAAGCAATCAAGCGAGTACTAGTCTGCATTCACTGTGTTTTTGCAGAGTTGTCAGACTTATTCTTCTGGGCCTGAAAATGAAGCAGGGTTATACAATAAATCTCTTTCGGTTAATGGTACAGAGAAAATTACGTGATGAGCTCCAGTACGCAGGGGGGGATGCTCAAAATTCACAGACGATGAAGGTCAAAGGAAGATTAAAATTTACGGTATGAAACGTGTGCAGCAAAAAGGACCCTTAAAAGAGATCTCTCCTTTATCAGAATTGATCATGCTTTACCGGGTCCCTCGGCTTCTTGAAGCAAATGTTACTGGTGCAGCTTGAAGTTTCCATCTACCGATGTAATATGAGAGATTGCGTGCTTGTAAATGAGGATATCCCCCTTGATTTCCAGAAGAACTGAAAAGTTGTCAAAAGACTTGATATGACCTTCCATCTTTTCTCCCGACATCAGATATACGATAACCTTGATTCGTTCCTTCCTTGATTGATTCAGGTACTGGTCCTGAATATTAAACGGTGCTTTCGCCATACCCCTCTCCTTTTAATCAAAATAATCAATTACAATGTTGTCAATAATAGCAAGATTCCCGGGATATTCAATCCATTTAATTTCCGGATCCTGATTGAACCAGGTCAACTGGCGTTTAGCGTAACGACGTGTATCTCTCTTCATAAGCTGAAGCGCGTCCTCAAAGGGTAAAAAACCCTCAAGATAGTCGCACATGTGTCGATAGCCGAGTGAGCGCATCGGTTTGAGACTGGACGGGTAGCCTGTTGCAAGAAGAACTTTTACCTCTTCAAGAAACCCTTTTTTTATCATCAAATCCACTCGGTTGTCAATGTTTCTATACAACGTTTCCCTGTCGGAGGAAAGACCTATTTTACGATAGTCATAGCGAAACGTTCCAAATCGGTGCTCTCCTCGCAGCGCGGAAATGGATCGCCCCGTCATTTGAAACACTTCGAGAGCCCGGATGATGCGAAACTGGTCATTAGGATGGATACGCTCTGCGGACACGGGATCAACCTCGGCAAGGCGCCGATGCAGCACCTCTCTCCCCTCCCGGTTCGCCAGGTCTTTCATTTCGTCACGAAAAGCTGCATCACCGGAGGGAGAGTCCATCAGCCCTTTGGTAAGGGCCCGAATATACAAGCCGGTCCCGCCACAGACAATACTATTCTTGCCCCGTCGGGAGATGTCCATAATAACTTTCTCCGCCTCCCGGCAAAAATCAGCTGCGGAGAACATCTGGTCCGGGTCAACAATGTCAATAAGATGATGTGGAACCCGCTGAAGCTGGTCAGCCGATGGTTTGGCCGTCCCGATATCCATAAAACGATACACCTGCATGGAATCGGCATTTACTATCTCGCCGTTACAACGCTCCGCCAGACGGACAGCCAGCTCGCTTTTCCCAGACGCAGTCGGACCCTGCACAATTATCAGTTTGATATCCTGTTTCCCCGGCATACCTCAGACCCTTTTGAACATCTTTTCAATATCCGAGCGACTGATTCTCCGGAGAACCGGCCTGCCGTGAGGACAATTACTGGCGAACCCGACGGAGTCCAGAGCAGAAAGAAGAGCAGCGATTTCCGGTTCAGAAAGGACCTGCCTGCCACGAACGACGCTGTGGCAGGCTATCCGCATCAGAATATCCTCTTGAATGTCGGTGACCGTGCGACTTCTGCCGAGAACCGAAAGCTCCTCGACGATATCTCTGAAAACACGGACATGGTTACTGTTCACGAGCAATCGGGGGACACCTTTAAGCACTCTGGCCTGTCCGCCAAAATCCTCAAGATCGAATCCAAGCTGCCGGAACACCACGGCATGTTCCGCCACAAGTGCAGCTTCGGAATGTGAGAGCTCTATCACCTCCGGGAAAAGAAGCCCCTGGGACTCCACTGCACCCGAAGAAAACTGTATCTTGAGACGCTCGAATGCAACCCGTTCATGGGCAGCATGCTGATCGATTATCAGCAGGTCTTCACCATCCTGACAGAGAAGATACTCATCCAGATACCGGCCCAACACTGTCAATGAAGCAAAAAAACTCTCCCCGGCTTCCGGCGCAGCCTCTTCTGTACCCTCTCTACTCTCTGAAATCGTCCTCTCCGTGAGAAAGAGTGGTTTCTGGGTATTTTCCCGGGCCGGTTGCGGTCGGTAATGACCCAAAGCCTCCCGAACTGATGCTACTCTCTCTTCACTTTGTGGCGGACGTGGAATTACGGGGGATAGTTCAACAGTCGGAGACTTCCGAATCCAGGGAGTGGACTGCAGCATGTTCTCCAGGGATGAAACAATGAAGTCATGCACGGAGGACTGGTCCCTGAAGCGGACCTCATGTTTGGTTGGGTGGACATTTACATCAACATCTCCGGCAGGAACCGAAAGAAAGAGTACCGCCACAGGATAGCGCCCCCGCTCCAGGAAACGTCGGTAGGCCTGAAGAACTGCATGATGAAAAACCCTGTCACGAACAAATCGCCCATTGACGAAAGTGTACAGATGAGAACCAGCCGACCTGCTGCACTCTGGTTTCCCGGCCAGGCCGGTCAACTGCAGGCCATTGTCCTGTCGGCTGACAGGAAAGAGATCCTCTGCCAGCGATCGACCAAGAAGCGAGGCAACCCGTTCCAGCATATCTCCGTTCAGTGCCCGGAACAAGGTTTTGCCATCACTTATACACGAAAAGCGGACATCCGGCCTTGAAATGGCTAGTCGCGTGACCTGGTCCGCCACATGTCCCGCCTCGGTATCCTTGCTCTTCAGGAACTTCAATCGGGCAGGGGTATTGAAAAATAGATTCCTGATCTCCAGAACCGTTCCCTCTGCCATTCCACAGGCCTTTACTTCCTTGATCCTGCCGCCTTCGCCATAAATCTCCGTGCCCTCGATGGTTCCCTTTTCTCGCGAAGACAGAGTAAAGCGCGAAACAGATGCAATGGACGGCAACGCCTCACCCCGAAAACCCAGGGTAGAAATGGAAAGCAGATCGTCATCAGAAGCTATCTTGCTGGTCGCATGGCGCTCCAGCGCAAGGAGAGCATCCTCACGTGACATGCCGGAACCATTGTCGCTGACCTTGAGTAGACGCTTGCCACCGTCTTGAAACTCGACAACAATCTCGCTTGCCCCAGCGTCAAGGGCGTTCTCCACCAGCTCTTTAATCACCGAAGCCGGCCGCTCGACAACTTCGCCGGCGGCAATTTTATTGGTAAGATTTTCGGGAAGTATCCTGATGCGGGATGACATGAAATCCTCTGAATTTTGACATGTATTTCTTGAAGGATACCCTATACAGCCTCGGCTTGTAAACAAGGGCGTTCATACTTAACAGCATGACAGCCTCAGGCATCACCCTGCAACCACAGCGGAGGGTACGAAAGGTCAGAACAGAGGGACGTGAAGCCAACACTACCGGCTACAAAGCCCAATGGAGCAAACATCTTCACATTTCCCCTGTTTACTGCTAGAATTAAACCTTTAGTGCTTCCACCAGAAAGGTAATGAGGATAGAAGATGAAATACATCAGCACCAGAGGCGGCATTGAGCCTATTGCCTTTAAAGACGCTGTCATGATGGGACTTTCCACGGATGGCGGGCTTATTCTCCCCGAGGAAATTCCACACCTCGATTCCCGGCAGCTTGAAGAATGGCAAGGTCTTCCCTATCGTGAGCTTGCATTCAGGGTTATTTCGCTGTTCTGTGACGACATCCCTCCCGGCGACCTGAAAAGCCTCATCGACCGCTCCTATAACACTTTTGACCACCCGGAGATCACCCCGGTCAGCACCAAAGACGGTGTACACATCGTTGAACTGTTCCACGGACCAACCCTGGCCTTTAAAGACGTGGCACTGCAACTGCTCGGCAATCTCTTCGAATACCTGCTGAAAGAAAGCGGACAGAAAATGAACATCGTGGGAGCCACCTCCGGGGACACGGGAAGTGCGGCTATCTATGGTGTTCGCGGCAAGGAAAATATTGCCATATTCATCCTCCATCCCCAGGGAAAGACTTCGCCTGTCCAGGCTCTCCAGATGACCACGGTCCTCGACAACAATGTTCACAACATTGCCGTAAAAGGTACCTTTGACGACTGCCAGAATATGGTAAAAGCCCTCTTCAACGACCTGTCATTCAAGGAAAAGCATGCGCTAGGGGCAGTAAATTCCATCAACTGGGCCCGGGTCCTCGCACAGGTTGTCTACTACTTCTATGCCTACTTCAAAGTCAGCAAAAATCTCGACCGGCAGGTGGTATTTTCGGTACCGACCGGTAACTTCGGCGAC
>JAQUHM010000311.1 GCA_028683595.1 Geobacteraceae bacterium
AGTATCCAGAGAATCGGCATCAGCGTTACGAGATTCAGACTCCTGATGGCTGCCAGCTCCTCTTCGCCGAAACCGAGCGTGCTGATCCGCTTTTCACTCTCCACGGCATCACGGCAGGTGAGCAGTACCTCTTCCTCCTTCTGTTGGCCGGGGGTAAGTCCGCTCCTCTTTTCCTTAGCAAGCCGCTCCAACCGTTTTTCTATCAGTTCCAGATCCGCCAGCAGCAACTCCGTCTCCAGGGTTCGTCGGTCCCGGGCCGCATCAACCGAACCGCTCGGATGATAAACGTTTTCGGAGGCAAAATCGCGCACCACGAGACAGAGAAGATCGCAGCGCCGGGCCGCATCGAGCCATTCACGCTTTCCTGTTCCCTCTGACATATCCGGACAGAGAACGATTTTGTTTTCCGCATACTTGGTCTTTTCCGGATCTACCATTTCCGTCAGCACATCAACCCGTGGATCACGAATCGGCGCGACCCCTTCCAGAGACTCACCTTCATTCCGGTGTTCGGAAACCTCCCTCCCGGTCATGAGAGAAAAAAGTGTCTTCTTCCCTGACTGGGGAAGACCCAACAGTGCGATTTTCATGCTATTCCTCCATAGGCAGATGGCGTAGCATCTACACCCCATCCTGGCGAATCGATTTTGCAAACTTCTGCGAGGGTACCCGCGAAAGAATGTAATTTCACTACAGGTTGACTAATTTGTCAATAAGCCTTTCTCATAAACAGATCCGATATTTCACAAAGAGCTAAACTTCTGAGAAAAACGTACGATAAGGATAGAAAAGCATTTTACTTGGCCAGGAGGAACACACGTGAGTGGAATCACTTTTGAAGAGATCATGTTCACCATCATGTCGGCAACGCAGGATACCTTCATGACCTATATGGGCATGGAAATCCTTGCGGGCAAAATAGAGAAAAAAATCGAGCCGGTTGAATCGGATGTTGTGGGTATTGTCGGCGTAGCGGGTGAACGCGTTGGATATATCATGTATGCCACCGACAAAAATGCTGCTCTTCATGTTGCAAAGGAGCTCCTCATGATGGACGATGCGGACGAAGAGGCGGTGCGCGATGCCATCGGCGAGTTGACAAACAACATTGCCGGGGTCTTCAAGAGCAAGTATCATGAACAGTACGGCAGCGTAGCCCTGGGACTGCCACTGGTCGTCTCCGGCAAGATCCGCCCGGTCAGCGAACCACCGGAACCCGCAGAAAAGACAAGTATGAATATTCAGTGCAAGGGCGTGACCATCCCTTTCAAGTCACTGGATGGTGCTGTCTCGTTTCGCGTCATGGTTTACATGTAGCCGACAGAACTCAAGGGGGTTGGCAAATGAATCCGGTGTCGCCCCCTATAACAAATCCGTCAGACCTCTTTCCTTTAGCTCCTCCGTAACCTTTTTGACGTCCTGGGCGCGGTCACGGGGACAAATCAGTAGAGCATCTACGGTGTCAACAACAATCAGGTCCTGCACACCCACCAGAGCAACAACCTTGTTCCCCCCCCGGACCAGACAGCCGGTTGAGTCCAGCCACACCACCGGACTTTCGTCCATGACGATATTTCCGTCCAGCCCCGCTTCCATGACTTCCGGCACAGCACTCCAACTCCCCACATCGCTCCAGCCGAATGATGATGGCAGCACCACTACCCCCTCCGCCTTTTCCATCACCCCGTAGTCAATCGACTGGGCCTCAATCCGGCTATAAAAATTCGTTACCTGAGCTTTCATGGCATGCAGATGGCCCAAGTTTGTCGGGACGTCAAGAAGGGAAAGCCCGACCCAGAGATCCGGCATATGGGTCCTGATGCGATCAAGGATCACATCAGTGCGCCAGGCGAACATGCCGCTGTTCCAGAAGAAGTTGCCGCCGGCGACGAATTCCATAGCTTTTTGCCGGGGAGGCTTTTCCACAAAGCGCTTCACCGGCAGCACACCTGGTGAGCCCTGTGACATACCGGCTTCGATATAGCCGTACCCGGTCTCCGGCCCCGTTGGAACGATGCCGAGAGTGACGAGATTCCAGTCGGCAGCGGCAGCCTCGGCACGAAGCAAGGCCGCCCGAAACTCCTCCTCGTCCCGGATGAAGTGGTCAGCAGGGAGGACCACCATGATTGAGGTCGGGTCCTGGCGCTCGATAATTGCAGCAGCAAGACCGATTGCCGGGGCGGTGTTCCTGGCCAGGGGTTCCTCGACAACGAAAATTGCGTCACTACCGAAACTCGCAAGCTGCCGCCCGGTTTCCTCTGCCTGGAGTGCATTGGTAACCACGATAATTCGTTCCGGATTGAGCGGAAGGACGCGCTCCACGGTACGCTGCAGCATGGATTTGCCACCAAAGACAGACATGAGCTGTTTGGGGGTCTTATTCCTGGAAAGCGGCCAGAATCGGGTGCCTGACCCTCCTGCAAGGATTACGATATTCATGGTCTTTCCTTTCTCGGGGACTTGCTTTCGTATTGATGCGGTACTATCCGGGAAATGCGGAAACGGGTCTAAGGGTCCCTACACCAATGGAGCCCAGTGTTCCGCAGTTGCGACCCGCCAGTTTGCTCTGGCACATAAACCCATCGGCTCTTTTCGCCAGTTAATCCAGAAGACTTTTATAGAATTCTCAATTTTTTCTCAAAAGGCACCCTTCCTTTTTCAGCTTTTCATTAAAAATAGTAGCAGACCCCGCTCTATTCGTAAAGTCATACGAAATGCAGACATTGCCGAACCAAGGACAGACAGCTACCTGTCCGCAACGATCTTGACCGCAACCTTCCTGGTGCGCGGGCCGTCGAACTCACAGAAGTAGACGGCCTGCCAGGTACCGAGAAGGAGTTGCCCCCCTTCGATGAAGAGCATTTCGGACACCCCAACCAGCGAGGATTTCACATGAGCATCCGAGTTGCCCTCACCATGGGCAAAGGATGTATTGACAGGCACCAAAGCTTCAAGAAAGCGGGAAATATCGTATCGAACATCAGGGTCGGCACCCTCATTCACCGTTATGCCGGCCGTGGTGTGGAGGCAACACAGGTAACAAACACCGCTTGATACCCCTGATTTTCTCACCAGTTCCGCCACACGCTGCGTTATGTCAATGAGTTCGTTTCTCGAACGGCTGGAAAGCTGAATGTAGTGAATCATAGCTGGATCCCCCGAAAAGTTTCTGATCAACTCATACAGAATGCTCGAACAACCCTGCCGCTGCGGCAAGTTGTTCCGACGTACCCATTATCAGCACCACATCTCCCTCTTGAAGCTCCCAGACAGGATCGGGATTGGGAATTACGGTCTCGCCGCGCTTTATCATCAGCATGGTTGCACCCGAGCGATCCCGGAGAATCCCTTCCCGCAAGCTTTTTCCCACCAGGGGCGATGAAGCCCCCAGGCGAAAGGTACCGATTTCCGCCCCGGAAAGGAAGCCGGAAATTCCGACCGCAGTACTGTGCCTGCGGCTCATGCTCCGGAACATATCGTAGGAATCGCTCCGCACCTCGGAAACGTATCGTTCGATCTCATCGTGCGTCAAGAGGTATTTCCGTAATACGCGGGAAAGTATTTCGATGGAAGTCTCGAACTCCTCCGGGATAACCTCGTTTACCCCAAGCCCGTACAAAGGTTCCATCTCCGCGATATAACGGGTCCGAACAATAATATGCACCCCGGGATTCTGCCGGCGTGCCTGATCCGCAATGCGACGGCTGGAAGCGGCGTCCGAAATGGCTATCACAATGATCCGGGCCTGCTCGATACCGGCATGGGCGAGGATCTCGGTGTTCGAACCATCTCCGAAAATGATGTCATTTCCCTTCCTTTTTTCAGACTTGACGGTAAAGGGATTGGTCTCGATGACAAGATGGGCGATCTTCAGATGCGTCAGGACCTTGGCGAGATTGCGACCATTCAGCCCATAGCCGACGATGATCACATGATCGGAAAGTGACACCTTGTGTTCGTCTCTCGCCAGTGCCCCCCTGCCACGGCTAAGGGAATCGGGGGAAAACCTCACGACCCAGGCGGCAACCGCAGGAGCGATCTTCATACAGAAAGGGGTCAATCCCATAGTAGCAACAGACGATGCCAGGAAAATCTGGTAAAGGTCAGGGGTTAATATTCCGTATTTGAGTCCTGACTGGCAGAGGACAAAGGAAAACTCGCCGACCTGGGCAAGGCAGAGACCCGACATGATGGCAATGCGCATCGGCACACCAAGGGAAAGCACCGCCCCGGAGGCTATGAGAGCCTTGAGGAGAATCAGGGTGATCACAAGCGAGACGATCAGTAAAGGGTATCTGATAAAAATTGCCGGGTCCAGCAACATGCCCACGGAAATGAAGAACAGGGAAATAAAGGCATCGCGAAAGGGGATGATATCGCCCAGGGCCTGGTGGCTGTATTCCGATTCGGAAATGGCAAGGCCTGCAATGAATGCGCCCAAAGCCAGGGAAAGACCAACCTGGGCAGTGAGCCAGGCCGTGCCGAAACCGATGAAAATAATCGTCAGGATGAACAGCTCCCGACTCCGGGTTTTGACCACCTGGCTGAATATCCAGGGGATCAGGAAACGGGCGCTGTAGTGGGCGGTCAGAACAACTGCGGCTGCCTTTGCGGAAACAGCCAGGACACCCGCAAAACCCTCACCCGCTCCGGCAAGAAAGGGAGTAAAGAGCACCAGCGGCACCACGCAGAGATCCTGGAAGATAAGAAC
>JAQUHM010000312.1 GCA_028683595.1 Geobacteraceae bacterium
CATTGATTGACTCCGTACTTGAGACACAAGTGAGTGGTCGCTCGCTTTAAACTAATACCAGACAATACAGAAAATGCAACAGCGCATCTGCCATTGTCCTACAACTGAGAACTCTGAGTTTCCCTGTTTCGACAGGGCACGGTCTCTCATTCACTCAAAGCCCTTAAATTCAACTGCCTGGCGTGCGGACGGTTGCAACACCCGCCCGGTTCCATCCGGAATCGGCGCAGACCTTGAAAAATTGTACGTTCTGGTCTATGGTGGTTCAATGCGACGAAGAGGCATGCATACGACTCCAGGGCTTTATCTGAAGGCAGCAACGGTCATTGTTACCGTACTGTTCTTCCTGCAGGGGACAGGTGTATCCTTTTCCAGCGCAATACCGGAAACGAAATCTCGCACCGCTGTCTTCAAGTGCCCGTTTGCCAAGGCCCAGTGCGAAATCAAGAAAATCCTGAAGCTTGTTGCGCTGCCAAACGGCTCCACCTGTTTCAATACCGCTGTTGCCGTCTCGTAAATCGTCTCCAGCAGATCCTTCTCCGGTATATTGCATTTCCCTGCAACGGTTCCCGCCAGGGGTCCGCCCGCCGTCACACCCTCGACAATCCCGGCCTGATGCTGTCGGTCTCACCTGTCCCGCAGACGTTCGGAAGAGCTTCTTCCCCGAGTGTCGGGGTATTGTGCGTCCGGAATCAGATAATTCATGAGGGTCTTTTACAGACCCGTGTCTGCATGCATGAATGAACCAAAACGTTCGTATGCGGACATTTCTATCGATTACGAGGAGTGCCCACCATGAGGAAAAGCAAAAACAAGAAAATCTACATAACAGACAATGATTTGATTAGGTTGGAAGAGCTGCTGGAAATCGCAAATTCCATCAACTCCAGGGACAACAAACACTTGCAGGAACTCGCCAGTGAACTGGAGAAGGCTGAGGCCGTGGGAGCAAAGGAAATTCCCTCAGATGTTGTTACTATGAACTCGGTGGTGGTGCTGCGTGATCTGGAAAGCGGGGAAGAGAAGCAATTTACCCTTGTATTTCCACGTCAGGCAAATATTGACCAGAACAAAGTGTCGGTACTTGCTCCAGTGGGAACAGCCATGCTTGGCTGCAGCATTGGTCACGTCATCGCCTTGAATGCACCCGCGGGTTCGAGAAAAATGCGGGTGGAAAAAATACTTTATCAGCCTGAGGCAGCCGGGGACTACCACCTGTAACAACAGGCGAGGAATTGAATATCAATGGTTCACTACCTGAAATCATCTTTCCTGATGCCGGATGTCGCGGTTGACATAGGCACTGCATGGATACGGGTTACCTACGGTACAACGGGTCTCCATGCAGTGCCGTCCCTTGTTGAGGGGAGATATGCGCTAAGGTCGGGTGTCATTACCGACATTGACGCCGTCACCGCCATTCTCAGTCCACTGCTCAAGAAGGTATGGCGATTCGGCGTGCTCCCTCCCCGCGCAGTCGCGTGCATACCATCCGATGTGACCCCAAAGGAGCAGAACGCGGTGCGAGAAGCCGTTCTCAGGTCAGGGGCGGCCAATGTTTGCATCGTCCCGGAACCCCTTGCCGCTGCCATAGGTTCGGGATTGGACGTGGCATCCCCCTTTGCCAACATGATATTAGACATAGGAGAGGGAGTTACGGATTGCGCGGTAATACGCTCAGGAAAGATTCTGGACATGCATGCCGCTCGGGTAGGTTGTGCCGATCTGCGGAAGGCCCTCATAAGGACCGCAGCACGGCACAGGAGGCACCACCTGGACAGAGAACGTGCGGAAGCGCTGCTACGGCATATCGATGTCGGGAGAAAAGACATACAGGCAGAATTTGGGAAGCTTAAATCCCTGGCAATGATTCAGGATGTTCCCGGCGACGAAGACCTTTACCGCGATGCGCTGGAGTCGCTTATCGAAAAGATTCTTCGCGTCGCCCAGACGGTCTGGATGCGGACAAAACCGTCACTTGGCTGCGAAATCATCGAAAACGGCATCTGGCTCAGCGGCGGCGGCTGCCTTGTCAAAGGGATGGCGGACAGACTGGAGGAAGCAACCCGCATAAGAGTCCACACGACAGTCAACCCTCTTGAAGCCGTGGTCCGCGGCGCCCACGCAATGCTGCCCATAATCGCAATCCTCAATTGTTGGTCTGCGAAATGATCGCTTCATCGACTGAATTGTTCGATGGGACAAAGGCCCTATCACCCAGCAGTTCAGCTAATCCGAGGACTACGTTGAAAGCAGTGCCGGACACTTTGCTCTTGCCTGATTGCAGATTGCCTCGGTCAGCTCGTCAGGATACTCGGAGTACAGGAAATACCGCCGGGGTTGCTTCTGACAACGGAAGAACATGAATCAAATCGAGAAAGCCGCTAAGGCCAAAAGCCTGCTGTTAAGGTGCATTTGCTTGATAAAAGGAGGACCTCAGAACGGTGCGGTGGCGTCGGGCAGATGGACAAACTCGTCGCACGGGCCGCCAAACGACAATTCAGGGCAATGCAGGACAACCAACAAAACAGGAAAGACCAAGCAAGCGACACTCATTTTGCTACCTCTTCCATGTTTACATGAGACATTCTCAGATGAACCCCTGCACGACATCACGAAATGCTGAGTGTTTTGGGCTCCACGGAATTCTTCCGACGCAGGAAGCGGGTGGTTAAGACTTCCTTCAATAATGCAGTCCTGGAGAAATTGACAAACGGTATGTCGTTACGGCGGGTCATAAGAACGAAAAAATTTAAACCAGCGACTCTATATCATCGAATTGATTTTTTGGCTGAAGTTGGGAGGGAATCTCTATCTTGCGGCTGTTGAGAAGTACGAGCGTCGCAACCAGGTTTTTATTGATCGTGGGGCAGAACCGCCAGCATGGAATATCCCGTCAACCAGGTTATACATCAGCACCGATTGCATGGATCACATGCTGTAGACAACTTTTTTCAGCGTCTTCGTAGAGGAGTGCGCCTGTTCGAGCGGCCGATTGCAACTCCAGGCAGTCAGCGCAACATGTGGTATGGATACGCTCCCTATAATCCAAAAATATTGACGAAAACCCTGGACATCTACCGAGAGGTGCACAACTACGTTGAAATTGGGGAAGACGGCAAAACGCCTGCCATGCGTTTAGGGCTTGCCAAGGCACCTCTTGAATATGGTGATATTATTCGTTACGAATAATCTTGCGATTTCAGGATGGACGAGTGGAACCGTTGATTTATGCTAACAAAACATTCTCGGAACAAGTGCTGGTCAGGGCACCCGACTTCTGCTAAAATTGGCCTCCAAATACTTTTCTGCCGTGATCTCACGGATTGCGGAGTGTCATGAACCAACACAGCCTACCAAACCTGCTGGAGCGCACGGAACCGGGAATCATTCTCTTCGACGACAATTTCCGGGTATGCCATGTCAATTGGGCACTGATGCGGATCTTTGCCGAAACGCCGCACGAGAAGATACTCGAACAGAATCTGCTCGAAATGCATCGTGGGCCGTCCGGAGAGAAATTGCAGGAATTGGTGGCAATGGTACGCGACCCGTCCCGCCAGGTATCCATTTCAGTCAGGCGCATGAGCGGCTCCCGCGAACTCTTTGTGATGCTGAAGATGATACAACTCCTCGACCAAAAGCTGGCAAAATCACTCCACTGCTGCCTGATCTATGACATCACTGCGTTGATCTCTACCCCCCAACATGGCTTCACCAAAATCCCGGTCACCGCCGGCGGCGAAATTCTGCTGTTCGCCCCCGAGGAAGTCGTGTTTGTCGAGGCGGAAAACATCTACTCTCAGGTGTTCACCGTTAACGGCGAGTTCTTCTGCGATCTATCCCTCGGCGTGTTGGAGGAGGGTCTGAGCCGAGAGCGTTTCTTCCGCATACATCGAAGTTACCTGGTCAACCTGGACAAGGTGCAGAAAGTGGTACGAAACGGCAACGCTGTAAGCCTCCAGATGGCTGGCAGTGACCGGCGCCTGCCCGTGAGCCGGCAACGGACTCGGGAATTTCTCACCCGAGTCAGACTCAAATAATCTCCGTTATCCTCTCGAATTACCGTTCACTCACCCATACTGACCGTTGACAAACAGCGTGTTGCCTGCCCCTGTTTTTATACGATAGCCTGCTCGCATACCTCACACCTGAACGTCTGGCACCATTCACTGCCGCACAACCTTCATATTGAATGTCGATGGCATCAGGCGCGAGGCAAATCAACGAAGGGGGAGATTATGACTATGCATGATCAGGCGGTAGTTGAAAGGATCAAGGAAGACTTTTCAGTGGAGAAAATGCTCGAAATCAGAGCGAGGTCACAACAGGCGGTTGAGCGGATTGCCGCCCAGGTGAAAGTTGGGATGCGCGAAGAGGATGCCAACAAAATGGTGGTGGAAACATTGCTGGACATGGGGGCAAAGAAAGCTTTTCACAAGCCCTACATCCGATTTGGCAGCAACACCACAATCACCTTTGGCGCGGATTCCGTTCCGGGAGTCCGTTTAGGTAAGGATGATATCTTCTTTGTCGATATCGCCCCGGTCTGGGATGGTTATGAAGGTGACGCAGGCGACACGTTTGTCACCGGGAGTAATCCGGAAATGAAACGTTGCGCTGGTGACGCCAAAAAGATTTTCGAAGCCGTTGCTGCAAAGTGGAAAACGGATAAAGCTACCGGGGTCGAGTTGTATGACTTTGCACAGAAAAT
>JAQUHM010000029.1 GCA_028683595.1 Geobacteraceae bacterium
CCGAAGGTTCCTTACCTTGAAACCATGAAAACTTCAGTCAAAGTGCAGGGGAAATACAAAAAACAGTCCGGAGGCCGAGGCCAGTATGGTGACTGCTGGGTTGAGTTTATTCCGCAGGCACGTGGTGAAGGATATCAGTTCGAGGATAAGATCGTCGGTGGGGTTATTCCAAAAACGTATATTCCCGCCGTTGACAAGGGGATTCAGGAAGCTTCCCTGGAGGGCTCCTTGGCCGGATATCCGGTGATTGATTTCAAGGCAGTTCTCTATGATGGTTCCTTTCACACCGTTGATTCATCGGAGATGGCGTTCAAGATCGCCGGCTCCATGGCCTTCAAGAAGGCGATGGAAACGGCAAAACCGGTGCTTCTTGAACCAATTATGAAAATGAAAATTACTGTGCCTGAAGAAAATATGGGAGATGTCATTGGTGACCTCAATGCTCGAAGGGGCAAGGTTGTGGGGGTTGAACCGAAGGCTAATTCACAGATTATCAGGGCTGTCGTTCCCATGGCGGAAATGCTTTCCTACGCCAATGATCTCCGCTCAATGACCAGTGACCGCGGACTTTTTTCCGCGGAGTTTTCCCATTATGAGGAAGTTCCGAGTCACATGGCTCAAAAAGTGATTAACGACGCCGCAGCAAATAGCAAATAGTAATCTTCCCATTAATCGGAAGTCTACATCTAGCGAGGGGGGGGGCGGATGGTGAAAAAAGGTTTGACCGAGTCCGAGGGGCTACACGGTATGGTAGGCTCCAGGGGGAGCAGCGTCAAAGGCATACTGTTTTTTCTATTCGCGCTTGCGGTCTGCTTCGGTTATTTCTACTTTTTTACCGATATTTTGAGACCAAAGGAAGAAACGCCGGGGCAACCGGACGTTTTTACTTCCGAGGTGATAAAACCCCTTCCCGAGCGTCTGGTGCAATCTTCTGCAACCTCAGGGGAGGAGGCGGGTTCGCCTTCTCCCGTAGCCTCTTCTCTCCCCGTGCCTCCTTCATCCGGTGACACAGCGAAGGATTTGATGATTTCTCCTGGAGAAGAACCGACAAGGCCAAAAACTGTGAAAGCCTTGCCGGAGCCGGGGAAACCTACTGCTCCTCCGCCGACAGCAAAAACTCAGTCACCGGCTGTCGGAAAAAGTGTGAAAGCAAACAAGGCACCGGCAACACAGAAAACGGTGTCTGCCAAGCCGGTTTTGGACTCTGCTAACAGCAGGAAAAGTGCTGCCAATCTGAAGCATCCCGAAACTAAAACATCCCATTCGTTGCCCATCGCCAAAACATCAAAGACGGTAACGCCCAAAAAACGAGAGATACTCGAACAACCTGGTACGAAAAAGGTTGATGAGCGATTCACTCTGGTTGTGGGAACCTATGTTTTGAAGTCGTCCATGCGTTCCGACAAGGTGAAGCTGGTGAAATCGGGATTGCAGACCTCTGTTCTGCCGGAAAAAATGAGAAATGAGCCGATGAACAGATTGCTTGTTGCTGAGGTTGCATCGTATCCGGCCGCACAGGAGGAACTGTCCAAGGTTAAGAAGGCAAGCAAGGATGCTTTCCTCCTGCGGGAAAACAACAAATACGCGATTTATGCCGGTTCCTACTTTGCCCATGACAGAGCTGTCCAGGAGCAGGAGCGTTTGCGGAAACTGGGATTCGCCCCTATCCTGAAAATCTCTCAGGCACCGGTTTCCACGTATTCACTTGCAGCAGGAAGCTACCCCACAAGGGCAGCTGCTTTGAAGGAGGCTGAACGCTTGAAGAAGCTGGGCTTCAAACCATACCCTGTCCAGTTGACGAAATAATAACTTTATGGATGGTTCGAGGAAAATAACGGTAAAAATATCTCGGGATGCTGCTCGCTATGTTCAACCGGATACTCCCAGGATGGAGAAGCTGAAGGCTGTTCATGGTGAGGCGGGACTACTGCCTGCCGAAGTTCCTGTTGTCCTGTATTATCTCTCTCGAGATCCTGATCCGGAAATAAGGTCTGCGGCTGTATCTGGACTTCAAGGCCTCTCCGAGCAGCTCCTGCTAGAGATTTGCTCTGATCAATCAGTGCATCCTGGAATTTTACAGCTTCTTGCGAGGCTGCACGGCAAAAATCCGGTCATTGCGGAAATAATCTCTTTGAACCAAGCTGCGGATGAGCAGACGCTTTGCCATCTAGCTGATTGTATTGTGCAAACGAACAATGATGCTGCCACGAGCAGTGGCCCGGAGGACGAATTTCCCGAGGACGCCGAAAACGAAAAATGCTCCGGTGAGGAGCTTGAGGATGATGACGAAGAAGCGTTCAAATCAACCTACCAGCTTGCCATGGAAATGAAGGTATCCGAAAAAATAAAGATGGCCTTGACTGGCGACAAGGAATGGAGGATGCTCCTTGTCAAGGACAAGAACAAGTTGGTTTCAGGTTCGGTTATCAAGAACCCCCGTATCACGGATGGTGAAATATTAATTATTACCAAGTGTCAGTTGAATAACGACGATATTCTTCGTGAAATATGTAATAACAAGGAATGGACCAAGAACTATCAGATCAGAAAATCTCTGGTGGAAAATTCCAAGACCCCCATTCATCATACGTTGCGGTTTCTCGCCGGACTTACGAACAAGGACCTGGGGCTGCTGGCAAAAAGTAAGAATGTATCTTCGATTATTGCGACACAGGCAAGGCGATTGGTGATGAATAAAGCGAAAGAGAAATAGGGAGGCTTCCCATGGCTCTGGTAAATGATGCAAAAAAAGAAATACATGCAAAGATTGTCTACTACGGCCCAGCCAAGGCGGGAAAGACAACCAACCTGGAGTTTATTTACAACAAACTCAAGCCTGAGTACCGGGGGAAATTCAAATTTCTGAACACCCCGAGCGGCAGGATGGTTTTCTTTGACTTTATGCGGCCGGAACTGGCCGGTGTCAAAGATTTCAGTCTCCATTTTCACATCTACACAGTTCCGGGAGATGTTGTTGATAATGCAATCTGGAGGAATGTCCTCAAGGGTGTCGACGGTATCGTTTTTGTTGCGGACATGGACCCGTCAAGGATGTTGGAAAACCGCAGAAGCCTTGAAGATCTCAAGGAGTTTCTTGCTGTTCACAGTACGAAACTGGAGGATATCCCATGTATTTTCCAGCTCAATAAAAAAGATCTCTCCGGCGCAATGACTCCGGAGGACATGAAAAACCTGCTGGACACAGGCGATGTTTTGTCGATACCGGCTGCTGCCCGCTCGGCTGAAGGTGTTTTGCCAACTCTGTCTGAAATGGTAAAGATGATCCTCCAGAAGCTCCGTGACACGCCTCTTGGGGAGGACGACCAACCTTCGGTCACTGTCGAGGAACCGGAGTCGGCAGAGGAAACTGCACAGGAACAAGTGGAAACTCCGGAGCCAGTAGCTTTATATACTGCCAGTGAAGAGATTGCTGCCAAGGAGCCAGCGGCAGAGGACGAGCCTCTTTTGCTGAACGAAGGTTTGGTCGAGCAGGATATTTTGCCGGCGGAAGAACCGGCGGTGTCTTCCTGGTCAACGGAAACGACTGAGGGTTTTTCTGTGCCATCAGCAGGTGAAGATCTGACCTTGGATATGGAGGATGAGGAACTGGCCGGACCCGGTGTCGAAGGCTTCGGGGAGCCTGAGCCGGAGTCTTGGGCCACAGCTCTTTCTCCGCTTGCCGATGATGCGGAAAGCGCAACCGAAGAAAGTCAGCCTGAAATTGTCCTTGACGGAACACTCGAGTCTTTAGGAGATGGTCAGTACCGACTGCCGATTGTGATTCGCTATGCTGGTAAAGAAAAGAGAACGAGTCTTACTCTTTCTCTTGGGTTTGAGTAGCGGTCGATAATCTCTTGTGGGGGTTGTTTCCCTCTGGATCTCGAGGCAGGAGCATAATTCTGTCGGAGAGGTGTACAAGCGGGTCCAGTGGGGTTCGCTTTCGCAGGAAGGAAAAACGGGAAATTGTAGTAGTAACAAATAGGTTCAGCTTTCAGGGGGCTTTTCTCTCTCGTGAGCCCCCTTGCTATATACCAGTCGAATATTCATCCGCCGAATAAGTTCTTCGATTTCGCGTAACTTGTCTTCGTATTCCTTCAGGTAATATTCCTGCTTGCTCTTGCTGTGGAAGGTAGTTCCCTCCTTCAGCATTTCAATGCGGATCTTAGCTACCTGCTTCATGGTTTCCAGTACTTCGCGCGCATCTGCCATTTTTCTACCCATTGGTATGCCCGGACCCAAATCGGATACAGGGAAAGTCGCATCCAGTGTTGTGGCAAGGGAGGACTTCCTTCCGGGAAATACTGGTTTCCTTCAAGGAGTTACCTGCTCGCTCCGTGATGCTGCAATCGATCTGAGTGGCTCGAGAAGGTGATATGCAACTGCAAGAGCTCCTCTGCCGATACCGATCTGCACGTCATCTTCGTAGCCATGAAAGTCGGATCCACCTGTCATTACGAGATCGAACTCCTGGCAGAGACTTTCCAGAAAAATCATATCGTCTTTGTAGCAAAAATTGTTGAATACTTCCACGCCATCAAGCCCCATCTGCTTCATTTCCCTGATAAGAGGTTTCAAAATTCTCCTGTCATCGGAAATGCTTTGCGGATGAGCAAGCACAGACACTCCGCCAATTCTGGCGATTTCATCCAGAGCTTCCTGAAGAGGAAAGTAGCGTTTCGGTACATTGCACGGCAGCAAATAGCGAGTGAAAGCATCTTGAACAGTACGTGCCTGGCCCCGCGCCACGAGTAAACGGGCAATGTGGAGTCGACCGAGAGATTCTTGTGCCGTATCAATCAGTTCATCATACGAGATGCCGGCTTTGCGTTCGGCAGCCAGCTTGCTGTTGATCTTCTCAACTAGAGCCTTCCCTCGTAGATCACGAGCTTTTCGGAAATCAGAAAGTTTGGTGGTGAAGGACTTGTCCCGGTAGTCAATGTAGTATCCAAGCAGATGAATATCCTGATAGTCACAGAATCCGATGGAAAGCTCTACCGCCGGCACAACCTCGACCCCAAGCTGGATTCCCTTTACCCTGGCCTCTTCAACACCGGATACGGAATCGTGATCGGCTATGGCGATCGCTTTCATACCTCTTTCCGCTGCCATGGAAACGACCTGCGAAGGAGAGTAACAGCCGTCCGAGTGAAAGGTGTGAATATGGAGATCTATATATTTTTTCATGAAGCGTCCTCATCTGCCTTTGTTGTTTCAGTATAGAAGAGAAAATGATAATCTTCAACCGCTGAAACGGCGGCCCCGGATTTTACCTTTGTTGACAGGTTCTCTTTCGCTACAATGTATCCCGTTCTAAACGGTGCACGGAGGTGGCATGAAATCAGGACAGATTCATGAAGCCATGGAAATACTCACTGAAGCGGTTCGCTACTGGCAGACTCCTGCCGTTACCATCGTTTCCCAACGTGAAGGAGACCCTTTCAAGGTTCTTATTTCCTGTATCCTTTCCCTGCGAACCCAGGACAGAACAACAGGGCCTGCTTCCGCAAGACTATTTGCGCTGGCCGATACCCCTGAAAAGATGGTGAAGCTTTTGCCGGAAGATATTGAAAAGGCAATCTACCCGGTCGGGTTTTACCGAACCAAGAGCGTCACTATCCTGAATATCTGCAGAACCCTTCTCGACAGCTATCAGGGGAAAGTGCCTGACGATCTCGACGAATTGCTGAAGTTGAAGGGGGTCGGTCGGAAGACTGCCAATCTTGTGCTAACTCTCGGTTTCTGCAAGGAGGGCATCTGCGTTGATACGCATGTGCACCGTATTTGCAATCGTTGGGGATATGTTTTGACCAAAACTCCTGAGGAAACGGAGTTTGCTTTGCGGAAAAAACTTCCGCGACAGTACTGGCTTCGTATCAACGACCTCCTGGTGACCTACGGTCAGAATCAGTGTACTCCCATCTCACCGAAATGCTCCAGCTGCCCGCTCGTGGACATGTGTGATCGTGTCGGTGTGGGAAAGTCTCGTTAGTGTCCCGTGCGGTTAGTTTACCGTATTAATTCCGAAGAGTTTTGGCCCATGGCAAGGCGAGGCGATGCAGGTATACTGGTAGTGCTCTGACGAGGAGCCACAACGCGGTCAGGGGGCAAAAGAATCGGAATTAAAAGGAATGAATTGGCCGCACGGGACACTAGTGCCATGTCCCGGTTTTCTTATAGTCTTGCCCTCCTTGTGGTGTAGGGAGGAAATCGAGTTGCTACGGAGCAAATAAAAAACGGTCCAGGCATACGCCTGGACCGTTTTTTTGATTTTCTGCAAAGGCAAGGGGATCGTCTATGACAGACTCCAAACAATCATTTCCCAAACCTCCCGCCAATTTTTGCCCATTTCCCGGACAACGGAGGGCTCAAATCCGCAGTGCATCATGCACTGGGCACAGCGTTCATCTTTGCCGACACCATATTTGTCCCATTCGGTCTTTTTCATCATTTCCTGGAAAGTAGGGTAGTGCGCATCGGTGATGAGATAGCAGGGGGCCTTCCAGCCCTGAGTGTTGCGGGTCGGGTTTCCCCACGGCGTACATTCCAGATTTCTCTCTCCCATCAGAAAACGCAAATACATGGGCGTGGAAAGGAACCGGTGACGTTTGCTCATCTCGAAAACATCACGGAATTTGTGCTCGATATCGCGGCGCTCCAGGAAAAGCTTTTCTCCGACCGCCTCGTAGCCGAAGCCAGGTGCGACGAGAAAACCGTCAACCCCGATGCTCGCGAGGAAAGTGAAGAGGTCATCAATCTCTCCCAGGTCGGTTTCCTTGAAGATTGTTGTGTTGGTGCAGAGGCGGAAACCGAGTTGCTTGGCCTTGCGGATTGCGGAAATTGCCGTCGAGAAGGCGCCTTTTTGCTCAAGGATTCGATCATGGGTTGCTTCCTGACCATCCATATGCACGTTAATGGTGAAATTGGGGTGGGGCCGCATCCTGTCCAGGGCATCTTCCAGCAGAAGCCCGTTGGTACAGAGATAGATATGTTTCCCGCGGTCCAGAACTTTCTCGATAAGTTCGTGGATATGCGTATAGAGAAACGGCTCCCCTCCGGTAATCGTGACAACGGGGGCAGGACATTCGTCTACGGATTGCAGGCACTCTTCAAGCGACATCTCTTCTGATAGCGTCGCTTCGTATTCCCGGATACGTCCACATCCGGAGCAGGCAAGGTTACAGAGATGCGTTGGCTCCAGCATGAGAACAAGCGGGAATTTCTCAATCTTTTTGTGCTTGTTAGAGAGGATATATTTTGTGAGATCCATATTCAACTTCAGGGGAAAACGCATTATTTATGTTCCTTTCAGCAATGGTAGTTCGGCAATACCTGTTCCATCTGTCTGTCGGCAAAAGCATATCCCTACGGCCGTTCAGGAGCTGATACGAAGGTGATGAGTATCAGCCGCCAAGCGGGACTGTGCCAATGACATCAATGGGTTGACAGGAGGATCGGGGCGGCTATATGACCCGAACAAATGAAGGGGCAGGTCTTTCCTTGCGGGAAAGAAGTGTTCCTGCAACATCGGCAATGCCGTGGGCATCGAGCCAGAGATTCTTTCGCAGTTGAGCCTGACTGCCGTGTTCGATGAAATGATCGGGAATACCGATTCGCTTTACCTTGATGCCGGTGATTCCTTCTGATTCCAGGAGTTCAAGAATTGCACTTCCGAATCCGCCTGACAAAGCGTTCTCCTCAACGGTCACCAGGATGCCGGTGTTACGCGCAACCTGAATGATCAGATCATGGTCCAGCGGCTTTACAAAGCGGGCATTTACGACTGTGGCACTGATCCCTCGATCGGAGAGCATTTTTGCTGCGTCAAGGGCCGGGTAGACGGTGGATCCGATCGCAATGATAGCCAGATCGCCTCCTTCAGTCAGAATTTCTCCCTTACCGATCTCGAGTGCAACGGGCCTCGTGTCCATGGAGACGCCGTATCCAGTGCCACGCGGATATCTTAGAGAAATTGGACGGTTGGAATACAGTGCCGTTTTAACCATGTGCTGCAGTTCGTTTTCGTCTTTGGGTGCCATGACTGTCATCTCGGGAAAATGTCGCAGAAAAGAGATGTCGAAAACACCATGGTGGGTGGGGCCGTCGTCACCTACCAGTCCGCCGCGATCAAGGGCCAGCGTCACCGGAAGCTTTTGGAGGCATATGTCATGAAAAACCTGATCATAGGCTCTCTGGGCAAAAGTCGAGTAGATTGCGGCAACCGGACGAAAACCTTCCGCAGCCAAACCAGCTGCAAAGGTCAGAGCGTGCTGTTCGGCGATTCCCACGTCGAAAAAACGCTCCGGGAAAGTGTTGGCAAACGAGGAAAGACCTGTTCCGTCGGGCATTGCTGCCGTGATGGCAATAATTTTCTCGTCTTCCTCGGCAAGCCGAACCATTGTCTGGCCGAAAACGGCTGTGTAAGACTTTGAACTGGCTGGTTTGGCTTTTAACGCCCCGGTTTTTACATCAAAAGGTCCTATCCCATGAAAAATATCCGGATCTTTTTCAGCAGGCAGATATCCTTTTCCTTTTTTTGTCATGACATGGATCAGGATTGGTCCCTCAACGGTCTGGGAATTTCGCAAAACATCGATCAGTTGGGGAAGGTCATGGCCATTTATGGGACCAACGTAGTCGAACCCGAGGGCTTCGAAGAGTGATCCCGGTGTGAGAAAGCCTTTCAGGGAATTTTCAGCTTTTCTGGCGAAATGAAGAATGTTTGTACCGATTGCGGGGATCGCTTTCAGGAGCGACTGCATCTCCCTTTTTAAATCCCTGAAATATTTCCCGGTCAATTTCCGGGAGATGAAGGAAGAAAAGGCACCGACATTTTTCGAGATGGACATGTCGTTGTCATTGAGAATCACGATGAGGTTTTTCCCCAAGTGTCCGGCCTGGTTGAGACCTTCAAATGCGATACCTCCTGTCAGTGACCCATCTCCGATAACGGAAATCACCTTGCTGCTTCTGGCGAGAAGACTGTTTGCCGTTGCCATACCCAAGCCTGCTGAAATGGATGTCGACGAGTGGCCTACTCCGAAGGCGTCGTGGGGGGATTCAGCAGGTTTTGGAAAACCGCTGATTCCTTTATATTGACGCTGTGTATGAAAGACGTCTCTCCGACCGGTGAGAATCTTGTGGGTATATGCCTGGTGTCCCACATCCCAAATGATCTTGTCTGTCGGCGAATCGAAACAGTAGTGGATTGCCAGGGTCAACTCCACGCAGCCGAGATTTGACGCAAGATGGCCGCCTGTGCAGGAAACGGTTTCTAAAAGAAAACCACGAACTTCTTCAGCCAGAATGACGAGTTCCTGCTCGTTCAGAAGCTTCAGATCCGCAGGGCTGTTTATTTTTTCGAGGAGTGGGTACATGAAAACTCCCGATGAGAATCTAGGTTGTAGGTAGTAACACGAGTAACAGTATACGATTGTACTAAGAAAGCTGCCCTTCGTCTACCAGTCGTTGATTAGGTTGTGGTAAAGAGCAGTTCCAGACACTTACAGGGCGTATCCTTCGGCCCGGAACCAGTCTACCGCATTTTTCAGAGCTATTTTGACTGGATGCTGTGGCAGTCCGAGCTCACGGATTGCCTTCGAGGAATCAAAAAACATAAGTTTGCCTGCCATCTGCACTCCGGCCAGGGGAATGAGAGGTTCTTTTCGGGTAATCTTTGATATCCCTTCATTGATGTATGCCGCAAGGAGGATGGGAATGTAGGGGAGTTTTACCCTTGGTGCCGGTAAGCCGGAAATCTCCTCCAGTAGGGTGAAAATATATTTCAACGTCAGATTTTCGTTGCCGAGAATATACTTTTCTCCAATGCGCCCGTGCATGGCGGCAAGTATGTGTCCTTTTGCGCAATCCTGTACATCTATGAGATTGAGGCCGGTATCCAGATAGGCGGGCATCTTCCGGTTAAGGAAATCGAGGATAATCTTTCCGGTAGGAGTCGGCTTGATGTCAAGTGCTCCCACGGGAGTAGAAGGGTTTACGATAACCAGAGGCAACCCTTGCCCAATGAAGCTTTCGGCAACTTGTTCGGCAAGGAACTTGCTCTTCTTGTAGTGACCGACCATGTCGGCAAAGGTTACGGGAGTTGCTTCCGTCCCAGAGGTTCCATCGCCCGGATTGCCGAGTGTTCCGACACTGCTGGTGTAGACGACTTTGGAAAGATTCTGTTTAAGGGCTGCCTGGAGGATTGAACGTGTCCCTTCCACATTGACGGCATACATGGATGCAGGGTCACGAGTCCAGAGGCGGTAGTCCGCCGCTGCGTGGAAAAGCGTTTCGCAGCCGGCAAGCCCTTTTGCCAGAGAGCCCTCGTCACGAAGGTCACCCTCCCAGAACTCGATATCGAGCCCTGCAAGGTTTCTACGATCCGATCTTTGCCTGACGAGAGCCCTGACTTCACAGCCCATCTCTATCAGCTCTCGTGCCAGACTTGCCCCGATAAAGCCGGTGGCTCCGGTAACAAATACTTTTTTCATAGTAGAAATCTTTATGATATTTTCGCCTGAACCGTGTCGCGGGCTCAAGCAGCAGATTACTTCACTATTCAGCCGTTATCTTCCAGGAGACTGCGGTGTTTACCAAGTGCCATGAGCGGAAAGCAGTTTCGGTAGATATGATATTTGATCATGAAGTATTTGGGGAAACCGGTACCGGTAAATTGCTCTTCATTCCAGGTACCGTCCTGCTGCTGTGTTCGAATAAGGTGTTCGATTCCACGGGTAATGGTGTCGGATTTTTTCTCACCGGCGGCCATAAGTGCGAGAAGTGCCCACGCGGTCTGGGATGGCGTACTCTCTCCGACCCCCGCAAGTGCCGGATCATGATAGGACTCGCAGGTTTCACCCCAGCCGCCGTCGGAATTCTGTTTTGATTTGAGCCAGGCAATGGCTTTTTGAATATAGGGCTGGGCCGGGTCCTCTCCGATTGCATGCAGCCCGCATAAGACTGACCAGGATCCATAAATGTAGTTTACTCCCCAACGGCCCCACCAGGGGCCTTCCGGTTCCTGGGTTGTCTTGATGAATTCCAAAGCCCGTTCTGCAGCAGGAAATCCTTTCGGGTAGCCGAACGTTCCCATGAGCTCCAGCATTCTCCCGGTCAGATCCGCTGTCGGCGGGTCGATGAGGGCCTCAAGGTCAGCAAAGGGAATCTTGTTGAGGATGTGTTTGGTGTTGTCTTTGTCAAAGGCCCCCCAGCCGCCGTTTTTGCTCTGCATGCCGAGGCACCAGCGAATGCCGCGTTCGATGGCATCATCCTTGGATTTGGAATCCTTGAGTTTCACCGCATTCATGGCCATCATGACGATGCCGGAATCGTCAACATCCGGATACCAGTCATTGAGAAATTCAAAAGCCCAGCCTCCTGGTTCCAGATCAGGAGATTTTACCTTCCAGTCACCCGGCTTGCGCACTTCCCGATCGAGCAGCCACTGAGTGGCTTTTACGAGGGCGGGATGGTCAGGGGGCACCTCTGCATCAATGAGGCCCTTCAGAGCCAAGGCGGTATCCCAGACCGGCGAGATGCATGATTGGAGAACAATATTGTCATCGCTTTCAATACAGAAGTTGGCAAGTGCGTCCAGGCCTTTCTGCACAGTAGGATGATCATTTGAGTAGCCGAGACAGTTGAGGGCCAGGATCGAATTGAGCATAGCCGGCTGAATTCCTCCCCAGTCGCCGCTCGTTTCCTGATGGTCCAGGACCCATTTTTCCGAGAGTGCCATGGCTTTTTTCATAAAGGGTCTGATGGGGCTACGCTCATAAATCTTCAACAGGTGGTCAACTCCGATGAAGATGTTTTTCCAGGTCAGGATACCTTCTTCCTTGGTGAAGGTATAATCCGTGGGACGTGGCGGGCGAACGTACAGTTCCTGTACCCGGGCCCACGGTGGCAGCTTGCGGACCGGCCGGGTTGCCATGACAATGGAGAGGGGCACGATGGTTGCCCGCGACCAACTGGAAAACTCGTACATGTTCAGATATGACCATTTTGGGAGGAGCGAAAGTTCAATGGGCATTGACGGGACACCGAACCAGGCGAATTCGCCGAAAAGGGCAAGAAATATCTTCGTGAAGACACGGGACTTGATGATGCCGCCCTTTTTCAGGATGAATGCACGTGCACTTTCCATTGCCGGATGGTCGGCCGCGTAGCCGGCGAGTTTCAAGGCGAAATAAGCTTCGATCGTCGTGGAAAGGTCTCCGGGGCCTTGATAATAGATACTCCAGAAGCCTTCTGGTGTCTGTTTGCTGAGAATATAGTTGGCGAGTTTTCTTTCCCGCTCTTTGTCCACCATGCCGAGAAAATGAAACAGCATGAGATACTCTGCAGAAATGGTTACATTGGACTCAAGCTCCGCCCACCAGTAGCCTTCAGGGAGCTGTTCGCGGAAAAAAAAGTCGCAGCTCCTCTGGATGGCAACATCGAGAGGGGTAGTGTTCTCCAACGTTTTCTTTTTCCAGATCGAGGCCGGCAGGTGATGTACTTTAGAACTGATCTTAAGATTTACTTTAGCGGGTTTCTCTGACGATATCCCGTTAAAGGAGGTTAATGCATTAGATATGGGGTGTTTACAGGGTTTCATTCCAATTGACTCCATTGAAAACCTTGAAAAGTCACCATTTTTTCATGGGACACAATTAGGCATTATTGTGAATAACTGAAAACTTCTACCATATTTTCGCAAAAAGGTATACTCATTTTCAAAAGTAATTTGTCTGGTTTGATATGTTTTTGTAATAAATTCAGGATGGTGTGATGTGATACCACTTTCTTTGGCGTAGTTGATTTCATGCAAGTCCTATGCTACCCTCAAACCTCTTTTTCTCAAGGGGAGGATGGAAACATTTATGCGAAATACAGCAGATAAAGACCGAACACTTTTCAGTGTAATTGCCAGGTTCCCGCTGGTACTTGTAATTTTTGCGCTCGTTCTTTCGGCACTGTCGATTGTCTATACCCGTAACAACCTGGAATTCCTCACCGGCAGGGATGACTTGATGCCGAAGAACAGCCAATTCCATCGTGACTACCGGGAATATCGGCAGGAATTCGGTGACCAGGAAGATATTGTCGTTGTCATTGAGAGTGATGATCCGGAGAAAGCTGGTCGTTTCGGCCAAGAGCTCTATGAAAGGCTTATGAAGAAACGTGAGGTTTTTCGAGAGGTTTTTTATCCGAACGGGCTTCCTTTCTTTCAAAAAAACGGCCTTCTTTTTATGCCGTATGACGATCTTGTGGCCCTCCGTGATAATCTTGTGAAAGCGAAACCGATACTGCAGGAGCTTTCTGCTTCCCCGTCGGTGCAAACTCTTTTCACCTCTCTAACTTCCCAGATGGACTCCTATATGGCAACGACTCCGGGATCTCCGGGTTCGCAGGAGCAGTTGGCAAGCCTGACCTTCATGTTGGAGAAGCTTGGTACAGGCTTTGAGCAGTTTTCAAAGCCTGGCGGCGGGGCCTTTTCACTGGACAGTTTTTTTCTGGGTTCGGGCAGCGACGGTAAAGAGTCCGCGTTGGCCAAGGCTGCTCGTCAGCAGATTATAACCATTTTGCCGGTAAAAGACAGTGGCAGCTTTGTCCCTGCCGAAAAGGCTATCGCTGCTGTGCGGGCGGAACTAAAAACGGTTGCGGCAGATCCTTCTTTTGCGGGAGTCAAAGCAGGTCTTACCGGCGTGCCGGTTCTCGAATATGAAGAAATGGCAACCAGCCAGCGCGATATAACGGTTGCGACGATACTCTCCGTTGTCCTGACGATAATACTTCTGCTCTTTGCTTTTCGGGGTATAGGCAATGCCTTTGCCGCCATGGTTTCACTTCTGGTTGCCATTGCCCTTTCCTTCGGCATGGCAACCCTGGTTGTCGGTCATCTCAATATTCTTTCGATGGTATTCGCCGTTATGCTGATTGGCATCGGGATAGAATACGGGATCCAAATCGTGCTGCGTTACCAGGAAGAGCTGGGCAAGGGACGCCAGCGTCTCGAAAGCCTGAAAACGGCCTTAAACAGAAATGTTTGGGCAATTGTCATGGCTGCAGCGACAGTTGCCGCCGCTTTTCTCACCTTTGCCTTCACTGACTTCAAGGGTGTTGCGGAACTCGGTATTATTGCTGCCATCGGCATAGTTATCTGTGTACTGGTAACCTTTACCGTGCTTCCGGCCATGCTGCTGATTCCGATTAAATATGGAAAAAAGAACCGCAAGGTTGGTGCGGCAGCGAATCATTTCTCAATGGTATCAGATTCAACCGAGCCATCAGCAATTCGGCGGATCATTAAAACAGTGCTCTTCGGCTACCCGCGCATCGTTCTGGCTGTGTCCATTCTGTTGTGTCTTCTTTCCCTCTATCCGCTCTCGCGGGTGGTGTTCGATTACAACCTGATGAACCTTCAGGCAAAGGGACTGGAGTCGGTTACCTATGCCTACAAACTGATGAGGAGTTCCGAGAATTCAGGATATTTTGCCGTTGCCATGGCCCACTCTCCGGAAGAGGCTGCCTCCCGGGCAAAGGCCCTGGAAACGCTTCCCACTGTTGACCACGTGGTGAGCATCGCCTCCTTCATTCCCGAAGACCAGGACCGCAAACTTGCACTGTTGGCTGATCTCCGCTCTCAACTGGCTGACATCAAGTCGGAACCGTATCAGGAGGATCTGCAGGTGATGGAATTGCCTGCGGTTTTCGAGAAATTTCGTGAAACGGTTGAACGGTTTGTCCAGCGACTGGAACGGGAAAAGCTTCCCGAGGCTAAGCCTGCCGCCCATTTTCTTGCAATTCTCGACAATTTTTTTGCCGGACTGGAAAAGGAAAAGGACCGCAATGCGCTCGGAATGCTGCGTGATTTCCAGGGGAATCTTTTGGCGGATTTCCCCGAAAAGATTCAGACCCTCAAGAATTCTCTCAATGCGGCCCCTGTGAGTCCCGCTGATATACCCGAAGAGCTGCGGAAGCGGTTTGTCGGTGCAACGGGCAAATACCTCTTGCAGATTGCACCGAAAAAGGAAATTTTCGACAGGGTGCCACTCGAGGCGTTCCTGAAAGATGTGCGGAAGGTTGAGCCGAATGCCACCGGCGAGCCGGTTATGGTCTACGAATCCATGACCATCATGCGAGATTCTTACCGCGGTGCTTTTCTTTATGCCTTCCTGGCAATCGTGCTTATCCTGCTGATTACTTTTCGCAGTTTTCGCTACGCGCTGATCGGGCTTGTTCCCCTTGTCGTGGGGGTTCTGTTCATGGTGAGTGGCATGTGGCTCTTCGGGATCAATTTCAATTCTGCGAATATTATCGTTATGCCCCTGGTCCTGGGGATTGCCGTAGATTCCGGGATTTACATTATCAACCGGTTTCGACGAGAAGGGGAAACCGGCTACGAGGTTGTCACCAGCAGCACCGGCCGCGGGGTTTTTTATAATACTCTGACTATTATGATCAGCTTTGGAGCGCTGATGGTTGCCAGACATCAGGGTGTCTTCAGTATCGGTGCAATCATGACCCTGGGCATGGTAGCTTGCCAGATTGCCTTTATTATTACCCTTCCGGCGGTTCTGGCCCTTTTCGGCGAGAAGCAGATCCGGGCGGGCGGGGAGTAAAAGGTGAGGACAGAGGGATTCGGTGGTGCCGTAGGATTCTCACGCCTCTTTCTCCGTCAGGTGGTTCGTCCCGGAGACCGGGTCATCGACGCCACCTGTGGACGGGGCCGTGATACGCTTTTTCTGGCAGATCTGGTGGGTAGTACCGGAAAAGTCTGGGCCTTTGATGTCCAGGAAGAGGCCCTTGCCGAAACTGAAGAACGGCTTCGTGCGTCAGGTTGCTCGACGTGGGTCAATCTGGTGCATGCAGGCCACGAGTGCCTCTTTGAAAACGTAGCTGAGCCGGTACGGGCGGCTGTGTTTAACCTGGGGTATTTGCCGGGTAACAGTGCAGGGGTCGTGACGCAGCCGAAAACGACCCTTGCCGCGCTTGACCAGTTACTGCTGCTGCTCCTGCCCGGAGGGATCATAGTGCTGGTGGTCTATACCGGCCATCCGGGTGGCGCAGAGGAGGCTGCAAGCATCGAATCATGGGCACGTTCCCTTTCCGCCCGTGCATTCAACATCTGGAAAAGCTGCCAGCTGAATCGCTCGGATTCGGCGCCCTATGTACTTATCCTGGAGAAAATGCCTCTTCAGGGGAAGTGATGGCATGAGGTCCTCGTTGAATGATCATGAACCTTGGAGTGAACCATGCTGCTAAGGGGAATAACCGACATTTTCCGTTATGCGTATAAAGGGCCAACAGCCGGTCAGCTTTCCGGCGTTGAGAAAGAGTGACGGGTTAGGCCATGTTTTACGATTTCATTCCTTTTCTGTTTATAGCTCCTGCCTTCTGCTTCGGGTTGATAACCCTTGTCTGCGCCCAAAGATTTTTCTCTCGAAAGGCAAAGGATAGTGGCGAATGTCCTCCTGTGACGATCCTCAAACCGGTAAAGGGTGTTGATGAGGAAAGTTTTGAAAACTTCTCTACCTTTTGCGTGCAGAACTACCCGCTCTACCAGATTGTCTTTGCCGTTGCTTCTTCAGAAGACCCGGTAATTCCGGTGATACGTCGGCTCATCGGAGAGTACCCGGACGTTGATATTGAGCTGGTAGTTGATGGTCGGACCTATGGTCCCAACTACAAGGTGTGCAATCTTATGCATGCCTATCCGAAAGCGAAATATGATCTTCTGGTTGTCTGCGACAGTGATATCAGGGTTGGCCCCCGTTACCTGCAGGAGGTCGCGGCTCCCTTTTACGACCCCGCCGTGGGACTTGTGACCTCTCTGTACCGGAGTCCTCGCGTCCCTACGGTTCCAACCGCTCTTGAGGCCATGGGTTTTACCACGGAGATGATTCCCAATGTCATGGCAGCTTTATACCTGGAGGGTCTCAGTTTCGCCCTTGGGGCTTCCATGGCGGTTCGACGTGAAGCCCTGGAGAAGATTGGCGGCTTTCCCGCGCTGGTTGATTACCTGGCTGATGATTATCAACTTGGCAATATGGTCCATCGTGCCGGTTATCGTCTGGAACTTTCCGGGTACTTCGTGGAGAGTGTCATGAAATGTGAGAGCCTGCGGGGAATCCTGTCGCGACAGCTTCGCTGGGCGCGAACCATGCGTGCAAGCCGCCCCGGTGGATATCTGGCTTCCGGGATCACCCAACCTGTGCCTGCAGCTTTTCTGGCACTTTTCGCGAGCGGGTTTTCTCTTTCCGGCTGGATTGCTCTCTCTCTCCTTGGAGTTTCACGCCTTTGCTGCGGACTGGTGTTCAGCCGCTTTTTCGTTCGCGATAACATTTTCCCTCGCTATCTCTGGCTTCTGCCGCTACGGGACATCCTGGCCTTTTTTACCTGGTTTTTTTCCTTTCTCGGCAACCGCGTTGTCTGGCGTTCCCATGTTTTTCGTGTCCTTCCTGGAGGTACTATCCTTGACTTGGGGAAGAAAACCTGAAAAACAGCATTTCCCTGTTGTAAGGATACATCCCTCCTGGTTTTGAAGAACCCTTCTCCATTCTGTTCCGGTCATATCAATAGCTTTCCTGCCAGGCATCCGCTTCTGCCAAAGTAGTTATTCAGCAGTATGATGATGGTGCTTGCCGGGAGCCTGCCAAGACCCTGCAAGTAATTATTCAGCATCTTTACATTTCGCAAAGCTATCCTATACTTTCCAATGAAGATCATTCCTGCAGGGGTTCCTATGTTATCTGTTGTGCAACTAATTGGTAAATATGTTCTTTCACTCCTGCAGGAGATGGGAAGAATACTGCTGTTTATTATTTCAGCCCTTTATATGATAGTCCGCTTCCCCGGCAAGCCGATTCATATTTTGAAGCAGATCAATTTTATCGGAGCTAATTCCTTCTTCGTCATCTTTCTTACTGCAGCTTTTACCGGCATGGTCCTCGGTCTTCAGGGGTATTACACCCTGACAAAATTCGGTTCCGAAGGAATGCTCGGCTCCGTGGTTGCGCTCTCTCTTATCCGCGAACTGGGCCCCGTGCTCACAGCGCTCATGGTTACCGGCCGGGCGGGGAGTGCCATCACCGCTGAAATCGGCATCATGCGCATTACCGAACAGATCGATGCTCTGGAGACAATGGCTTTGGAGCCATTCAAATATCTCATTTCACCGAAAATTATCGGCGCGCTGATAGCGGTGCCGCTTCTCTGTGCCATTTTCGATGTGGTCGGCATAGGTGGCGGTTATCTGGTCGGGGTTAAGCTCATGGGGGTCAATCCCGGAGCTTATTTCCATGAGATGCAGAAGAGCCTGGAGTGGAAGGACGTGTATTCGGGCATGATGAAGTCCATCTCCTTTGGACTCATCATTTCCTGGGTCTGCTGTTACAAAGGGTATTACACGACTCATGGTGCCGAAGGGGTTTCCCGGTCAACAACTTCTGCGGTTGTCATGTCATCGGTTTTGATCCTGGTTTGGGATTATTTCCTGACCTCGATTCTTTTGTAGTAGACCTTGAGAGCTGATTTTTCTTGGAGAAGGAATGATAGCATTGAGACAGGTCAGAAAGGCCTTTGGCGACCAAGTTGTGTTGGACAGTCTGGACCTGGATATTCCCAGTGGCAAGATTACCGCTATTATCGGGCCGAGCGGCGGGGGAAAGAGTGTCCTTCTGAAACATATGATCGGTCTGCTGAAGCCGGACAGCGGACAGGTTCTGGTGGATGGCGAGAATATCGTTTCAATGGGCAGGGGCGAGCTGAACAGGGTGCGGGAAAGGTTTGGCGTACTGTTCCAGAATGCTGCCCTGTTTGATTCCATGACGGTATTCGAGAATGTTGCCTTTCCGCTGGAAGAAAAAACCAAACTTTCGCGGAACGAGATCAAGAACCGTGTGCATTTTGCTTTGGAGCATGTGGGTCTTCGGAGTGTCGACGACAAGTATACCGACCAGATTTCCGGAGGAATGAAGAAACGGGTCGGGCTGGCCAGGGCCCTTCTTTTGAATCCGGCCATCGTACTTTTCGATGAACCGACCACCGGCCTCGATCCGATCATCTGCAATGCAATGCACAAACTCATCCAGGACACCCATGCCCAATTCGGCTTTACCGCAGTTATCGTTACGCATGAGGTGCCGGCAATCTTCGACATCTGCGACTACGTTGCAATGCTCTACCGGGGAAAGATACTCTTTTACGGCACGCCCGATGAAATCCGGGCTTCCGATGTTCCGGCGGTACATCAGTTCATTCACGGAGAGCTTGAAGGGCCACTGCAGTTTCTCTGATACTATGCTTTCGCAGTTACATTTTCGTTTACGGGTGAACCATGAAAAGAGCGAGTCTTGAAATTACTGTCGGAATATTTGTCTTGGTGGGAATTGTCTGCCTGGGATATCTATCCATCAAGCTGGGGAAGATGGAGATGTTGGGGGGCGATTTCTATAAGGTGACCGCCAACTTCTCAAACGTCTCGGGCCTCAGGGAGGGCGCTTCTGTGGAGATCGCGGGCGTGGACGTTGGCCGTGTGGATAGGATCGTTCTTGATTCGAAAGCTGGATATACGGCGCGAGTTACTCTCCGCATCAACTCGGGAATAGAATTGCAGGACGACGTTATCGCTTCGGTCCGCACACGGGGTATCATCGGTGATAAATATATTCAGCTGCAACCGGGAGCTTCAGACAAGTTGCTTCACAACGGGGGGCGTATCCGAGATACCGAATCTGCCATCGATTTCGAGAGTCTGATCAGCAAATATATCCAAGGTTCAGTGAACTGACAGGGAGGAAAAGGATATGAAATCCTGTATTAGAACCATGACACTTCAGATTGTTTTGCTACTGTTTTTTGCCGCACCACTTTTTGC
>JAQUHM010000030.1 GCA_028683595.1 Geobacteraceae bacterium
CTAGATAAAAAAGAATAGAAAAAGTAACAATCATAGGAATAGTTGCTAATATTAAAACTGAATAAAATCCTACTTCTCTAGAGTAAAGCCTTTTAGCCAAGCGATAGGTAAGCATTAAAAGTAAAATGAAATACATAATATGATAAACCTGCGCGACCGGAAAATATGGTTTTGTAAAAATTTTCCAAACAAGTGCCAACCCCACATGCCAAAACGGTTCCCAATTATAAAAATAACCCGGAGCGGTTCCTTATCGGAGCCAGGGTCCAATTCAGTTCTCTGCGGGATAGCAAACCCATTGCTGCCTGCCTCACACTGCGAATGTTTCTTATCCCCCTTCTGCTGCTGATCACCTTCCATCTCCTGGGAAAACACGGGCTCCCCTATCGAGTGACACTTCTGGAGACAGCCATGCCCCCGGCCCTGACAACAAGCATCATTGCCCTCCAGTACCGGCTTGACGAGGAATTTGCTATCGCCTGCATCAGCGCGGGGTCTCTGCTCTGCATTCTTCTGTTTACCTTCAGCATGATATTTTTCTGACCGTCCGCCCGGAAACCGTTATTGGAAGCCGCCGGCCAACGGTGCACCTCGAGATAGAGGCCGGTCCTCCGAGATCGTCCTCTGGCCGCTTCTTGACATCAGGCATTTCTCTGGTATTAGTGGCCCATAATCTAATGCCCTGATACAAGGAGGTCCGCATGAAACTGATTGCCACCCTTGCCGCCGCCACGCTGCTCATGTCATCCGTTGCACTTGCCGGCATGCCGAAAACGTACCAGGTAACCGGTCCGGTGCTTGATGTCAAACCGGACATGGTGACCATCCAGAAGGGAAAGGAGAAGTGGGAAATCGCCCGCGACAAGGATACCAAACTCTCTGGCGACCTTAAGGTGGGTTCCAGGGCTACAGTTTTTTACCAGATGAAAGCCTCAACCATCGAAGTCAAGGACTCCGGAAAGAAGAAATAAGAGAGAACACTATCGATGCTGGATCAGTAAAACCATGGCAAATCAAAAGGGGGACGCTCTTAGCGCCCCCCTTTCTTCTCTCAATGATTTCATAATAATGCAAGTGATAGCTTGACACATCCCGCTACACATCTCGGTTCTACAGGTGCCCTTTTTTAGAGCTTATCCGTAAATAACGTTACGAGAGATCGCGCCCGAATGTATGTCAGATTCAGACGTGTTGATTGAGCAAAACCGCAGGCATAGCAGGGCTACGTCGAGGATTTTGTGATTGAGGCGCGGTTAAAGATGACGTTTGGAAACTAGTTTGTTTTGTCGAGTACTTCCTGTATCTTCTTCAATAGCCTGCGAGGATTAAAGGGTTTTTCGACAAACTCGAGCTTCTCGTCAAGCATTCCCCGATTATTCATGAAATCTGCGGCATATCCGCTGATGAAAACCACTTTTATATCAGGGCGAATCTCTTTGGCTTTCTCATAAACCTCTTTGCCGTTCATTTTCGACATGATTATGTCCAGAACAACGAGATCGATCGTGTCCTTGTTTTCCAGAAACTTTTCAACTGCGTCATTCCCATCCTCGGCCGTTATAACGGTAATGCCTACCATGCCCAGGACTTTCTCCGATAGTTCTCTTACCGAAGGGTCATCATCAGCAACAAGGATCGTTGCGGTCCTCTTTTCCAAAAGTTCTTCCTCACCGCTGGCATCTTCCATAATTGCACTCAGGGTCATGGGAAGGTAGATGGTAAATTTCGTCCCCACACCCAGTTCACTATAAACGTTTATGAAGCCGTTGTGCTGCTTGATGATGCCATACACCATGGAAAGGCCCAAACCGGTTCCTTTCCCCACTCCCTTTGTGGTAAAAAAAGGCTCGAACACTCTCTTGAGAGTTGTATCATCCATACCGCAGCCACTGTCGGATACCGAAATTCGAGCGTATTCTCCCGCTTCACCGTAACCATGTGCTTTCATGAAATCGGTATCCAGCAGTACAGGTTCCGTTTCTATGGTCAGCAAGCCACCCGATGTCATAGCGTCCCTGGCGTTAGTCGCAAGGTTAAGCAGTACCTGTTCAATCTGGCCCGTGTCTGCTTTTACAATCAGCACATCATTGCTTACGGTAATTTTCAGATCGATATCTTCACCGATGATAGGTTGGATAAATTTTCCAATTTTGGTAATTATCTCATTTAAGTCGACCGGCAGAGGGTTACTAACCTGTTTTCTGCTGAAGGCAAGCAGACTTTTAGTCAGGTTGGCAGCCCTTTCGGCGCCGGCAAGGATATGATTCAAGTTTTGTCTTTGTGGATCTTTCTTGTCCATAGCCATATCCATAAGCGTACCGAACCCGATTATTCCCGTGAGGATATTGTTGAAGTCATGGGCGACGCCGCCGGCCAACTGGCCGATAGCCTCCATTTTCTGGGCTTGAAAAAGCTGTGCCTCAAGCTGTTTGCGCCGGGTTATGTCCTCGACAACTGCAATGAAATAGCCGGGATCGGGTGAAGTGGCTGCTACCAGTGAGACGGTGAGGTTTACCCAGACCAGGTGCTCATCTTTGTGAATATAACGCTTCTCCATTGAGTACGTCTGCAGTCTATGTTCCAGTAGTTGCCGCACATAGGCACGGTCGGTATCGAGATCGTCGGGACAGGTGATTTCCTGAAATGTTTTTTCCTGAAGTCCTTCGCGGGAATAGCCCACGATATCGGCGAGCTTTTGGTTGACACGAAGAAAACGGCCGTCCAGTGCTACGTGCGCGATGCCGACTGCGGCCTGCTCAAAGGTGTTGCGGAAGCGTTCTTCATTCGCCCGTAGCTGTCCGAGGGCGTCCTCCAGCTGACTCACTTTTTTTTCAAGCTTGCGCGCAAGCGTTTCCGCATACATCCGGTCCAGTTCCGCTGTCCCAGTCACCGGTCTCTCCGCTTCCGTCTGCTCGCTTTGCTGATGATTGACGATGACCTTTTGAATGGTCTTGAAAAATTCATCCGGCTCCATCGGCTTGATGAGGAAGCGGGATGCCCCGAGGGACATGGCCAGCTTCTTGTCCTGCGGTTCGGCAAAGGTGGCCGTATAGAAGACAAAGGGTATTGCGCGGAGCCGTTCATCCAGTTTTACCAATCGGCAGAGTTCAAAACCATCCATCTTGGGCATCATGATGTCCGAAATGATCAGGTCAGGAGACGCTTGGATGGCCTTTTCAAGCGCCTGGATTCCATTGCCGGCGCTCACCACGTCATAGCCCTGACTCAGAAGTGCCCGCTCCAGGAAAACCCTGGAATTCTCATCATCCTCAGCTATCAGTATCTTCATGACTATTCTCCGATCACACTCCTGATCTGGGCGATAACCCTTTCCGGATCGATAGGTTTCTCTATATAGCCATCACAGCCGGCAGCCAGCAGCCTTTCCCTGTCGCCGGACATGGCATACGACGTCATGGCAATAACGGGAATACTGTTCCCTATCTCGGAAGTACGGATTTTTTGCAAAACTTCCGTACCCTCTATGTCCGGTAGTTGGATATCAAGAATGATGAAATCAGGTTTCTTCTGCAGGGCAATTTCGTAGCCCCCCATGCCGGTGAAAGCCTGGAGCGTAAGGTACGCGGATTTCTCAAGCAACAGCGTGATCAGCCGCATATTGTCTTCATTGTCTTCGATAATAAGCGCTGTTTTCATTCAACGGCTCCTTCTCTTTTCTCTGTGATGTCAAGAACCTGTTCCATGTCAAGGGGAACCCGCAAGGAAAAGGTGCTCCCCTCTCCCTCGCGACTCTGTACCGAAACATCGCCCTGGAGAACATCGGTGACCAGTTTTTTGGTCAGATACAGCCCCAGCCCGGTGCCTCCCGCCTTGACGCGCAGATGCGAATCAAGCCGTTCAAATGCTTCAAACAGTTTGGGGATATCATTTTCAGAGATTCCAATGCCGGTATCGCTCACCGCGATATCCACGTATCCGTCCAATTCTCTTGAAGTAACGCTGACCTTTCCTGACTCGGTAAATTTAACCGCATTGCTCAGGAAATTGAGCAGGCATTGGAGCAACCGTTTCCTGTCTGTAATGAGCTGCACATCAGCAGGAATGTCCTGTTCAAGAGCCAGTCCCTTCTCCTTCATCTGGGGTTCTACACTTGCGACCGCCTCTTCAACAATCTCTTTCAAGGAGATTTTCTCGTGGAATGTCTCGACCCTCCCAGCCTCAATCTTTGAAATATCGATAACATCGCTGATCAGGGCCAACAGGTGTTTGGCCGACTTGTAAACCCTGGCAAGATTGTCCTTCTGCTCATCGTTCAGGTCACCGGACAATCCCTGTAAAGTCATGCCGGTAAAACCGATAATGGAGTTCAACGGGGTGCGCAGTTCATGGGACATGGACGCGATGAACATGGATTTGAGTTGGTCCAGTTCCTTGAGCTTACTATTGGCAGCAGTCAATTCTTTCGTGCGCTGTGCAATGCGCTGCTCCATTTCCTGATTGATTTGTTGCAGCTCTTGGGTCCGCACACGTACCTGATGTTTCAGAAAAAAGCTTCCCACCACGCTTATAAACAGCGCAATGCCCACAATAACTGCGAGAACTTTCAACCAAGGCGGCAATTTGAATCGGATTTCTTCGGATATGTAGCGTTTCAGAGATGCATAATAGATCGATTGAGGGTCTTTTTTAAGCCCCGAAAGACACCTTTCAATCGGTTCCAGCAAATGTTTGGGGTCACCCTTGGTCGCCGCGAAAAAGAGGTCTGAAGGTTCGAAAACTATCGCTGTATCTTCAAGCCCGAATTTTTTTTCATGCATTTTCCCATAGAGACCATTGGTAAGGGCAGCATCTGCTTCACCCTTGGCAACCATCTCAAACATGGTGTTGTAATCAGGCACGGAAATGACGGTAATGTTCAATCCAAAGCCTTTACTGAGCCGGATAAACGCTGCTTGTTGGACCGAACGCTCCAGTACGAGAATTCGCTTTTTATTCAAGTCTAGAAGGGAATGGATATTGCTCCCCTTGGGCGCGTATACCTGGTACCAGGAGGACAGGACCGGCGTTTTGTTGAAAGCAAATATCTTTTCGCGCTCCGCCGAATATGCCACGTCAGGCATGAGATCGATTTCTCCTTTTGCCAAACGGTCCAATCCCTCCCCCCAGGTGCCATGTAGATAGCGCAGCTTCCATCCTTCATTTTTCGCAATATGCTCGATAATGTCGATAAAGATGCCCGCCGGCTTACCGGATTCGGAGGTAAAGACCTTCGGTGCATTTTCATACACGCCGACAATCACGGTACGGCCGGCAGCTCGCGCCAGTGTTGTTTCGAAGCAAAAAAAAGTGACCAGGACGATGGACAGCAATAAATACAAAATTCCAAGAGATGCCGTGGTCCTGAAAAAACCGGCAAGGTGTCTACCTTTTCCCACCATACGAAGTCCTTTCAGCCAAAAAGTTAGCTGGTTTCTATCCGGGAAGTATCAGCAGTGGTTGGGTTTGAACAACAATTGATGGGTCCCGATTGTTGCTACCTTGTTTCCATTCAGAAACTGAAAAAGTACTGTTCCGTGGAGGGTTGGGGCTTTCACGGAGTCTCTCGTACGGCTTCATTGCACGATTGCAACAGCAAGAAAACCGCCTAAAACCAGCATATTAGCCGATCAGTGTAACAGGTGGCGACCGATTACGAGAGGCTTCGGGGAAGTTCCAACCTGGTCCCTGCCAAGACTTTCCGGATGGAAACTACCTACGATATTTCACTGAAAACTCACCAAATACCCTGGTAGGTTCCACTGAAGTGGTTTAGCCAACCCTAACGATGTCACAAAAATCCACAGCATCGCATGAAAGAACCTAATATTGGCGATCTGTGTGCAACGCCAAAATTATATCTATTTTCATTAGATTGTATCCAGCAAAATCCGACTGTCAAGAAAGCCGGCATTTAAGCAAGAACTCTTACCCGCGATCACGTCCGAATAGTAACAAGATGAAACATAACCAGAAGACATCGTCCGCGAAGTTCGACATTAATGTACATTTTGCATGGGCAATCGTAAGAGAAAGGAACTTCACGCATTCCCAAAACTCCGCATCAGCTAGGTTAGGAAACTCCGGAGGAGAAACTTCTGGTTTGCTATTCGGAAACGAGAAGCTTTAATTCCCGGCCAGGCTAGGCGACGCAGCTCTGTCGAGGAGCCCCAACGCAGCCAGGGGAGAAAATGCACCGGAAGTAAAAGGAATCATTTAACCCCACGGAACACTAGTTTAGACCTTGCGAACACAGACAGTTCCGCATAAAATTGACATAATTTGAATTATGTCAGTAAAGGAGGTTTCCATGAAAAAGAAAATCGGCGTAGTGCTTTCCGGCTGCGGAGTACGGGACGGCAGCGAAATCCACGAGGCAGTGCTGACCCTGCTGGCAATCGACAGGAATGGTGCTGAAGCGGTTTGTATGGCGCCGGATATGGAGTTCCCCGAGGTAAATCACCTGACCATGGAAGAAACCGGAGCAAAACGGAACGTACTGGTGGAGTCGGCGCGGATCGCACGCGGCAGTATCAAAAACATCAAGGATGTGACGGCAGCGGAGCTGGACGCCGTGATCTTCCCCGGCGGCTTCGGTGCCGCGAAAAACCTCTGCGATTTCGCCGTTAACGGTGCGGACGCGACCATTCAGCCGGACGTTGCCCGACTCATTCGCGAGATGGCTCAGGCACGGAAACCGATCGGCGCCATCTGCATCGCCCCGGCCCTGATAGCGGCAACGCTCGGCAAGGAATACGCACCCACGGTAACCATCGGTTGCGATGCCGACACCGCAGCGGCCATCACCAAAACGGGAAGTTGTCACCAGAAATGCCCGGTCACGGATTTCGTTGTCGACCTGCAGCACAAGATCGTTTCCACCCCCGCCTACATGCTGGCAACCTGCATCTCCGAAACTGCACAAGGGATTGAGAAAACGGTGAAAGCCGTGCTTGATCTGATTTGACGGCTCACGCAGCAAGACGATTCAGCGTGCCCAACAAACGGCACCTTATGCCCTAAAAACAGGCAGCCGGTACTGAACGACAGCGGCTCGTGAACGGCACCTGAGCATCTCCGGCACCCCGAAAACAAAGGCCGGACAGATCTTCCCCGCTTGGGGAAAGGCCTGTCCGGCCTTTGTTTTCGGGCAACCAGGCATCCGGCAGAGAAGCATCAGGCTTCACACCGGAAGTCCGGTCTGTGCATCTGGCACAATTTATGAAACGTTGAAAAACAACGAAAAAAAGAAGCCTGTCAGCCAAGCCGACAAGAGCAACTCTTTTTTTCCCTCCTTGGGGCGACCGTGCGGTCGCCCCCTTTTTTTATTCCGTCTCCAGCGTATAGCCGACATTGGCAGTCTGAAACCCACCCGGAAACTCCTGCAGCAGCCGCGCCGAAGCGGCAAAGCCGGTACAGTGACCGGCTGCAATCCGTCCGACACCGAAACTGCGCAGCGCCCGGACGGTCGCCTCGGTCTGTTCGGCGGAACTGAAACCGAGATGGGTGCCCCCCACCAAAGCGGATACCCGCTCCTCGCCGGTCTTTTCCCGGGCATGCTCGATTGTGTTCACCACCCCGGCATGACAGCAACCGAACAGCAAAACGAGCCCCTTCGAGGTCCTGATTACCAGGGACTGATCATCCTCCAGCAGGTCTGCCTCATGCCCCTCAGGGTCGCGGAACATGCCCCGGTCCCCCTTTTCGAACGTGGTTCTGCGCGGCACTTCGCCGGTGAGGAAAACACCATGAGCAATTTCCCGGAACTGGCGGTCCAGATCGAACCGTGCTCCCATCCCCCGCAGGAATTCCTCGTCATTGGGAATACCGACCGGCATGCTCTCGCCGCTATCCTTGACCCGGTAGCGGCGGGAAAACACCGCGGGATGGGCATAAACCTGTTTCCCGCCGCAATTTCTCAACAGCGGCAGGAGGCCGCCGGTATGGTCGAAGTGACCGTGAGACAGGATCACCCGCTCTAGCCGGTGCAGATCCTTGTTCATCCGTAGCGCATTACCCAGCAGGGTCTCCCCCACGCCGGTATCAAAGAGGATATTGACCCCCTCACCCTCCAGCAGGGCAGCAAAACCATGCTCGCCAAAAGTTCCGGAAACGGGTCCGACAGTGTTCTCGCAGAGGACGGTAATACGAAGTCTATTCTGCATGGTGGTCTTTCGGAAAACGCGGCACGCCGAGCTTTCCCAGAATGGTAATCATCGGGCACCAGTTACTGAAGCCGGACTGAAAAAGGTTCAGGCCGACAAAGGCGGTAAACCAGAGCCAGTTGAGGTTGACCTTCACGGCCAACACCAGCGACAGCAGGATAAATGCGCCGGCAATGATTCTCAGCAATCTGTCAATGTACATGGTATTTCCTCCGTGCAAACAGGTACCTGTTCAAACTTCTCACGTCTCACTGTTTCCCTTTTGCCTTTTCCTCGCTCCTTTTTCCTCGTACCTCTCACGTCTCACGCACTTCTTCGCGCCTCCCGTTTCTCCACCCAGTCCTCAACCAGGTAGTAAAGAACCGGTATCGTCACGCGCGACAGGGTGGTGGAGGCAATTTCGCCACACATGAGGGCTATGGCCAGCCCCTGGAAGATCGGGTCGAAGACGATCACGAAACTGCCGACCACAACAGCGGCTCCGGTCAGGAGCATGGGCCGGAACCGCACCGCGCCCGCCTCGATGATCGCCTCGTCCAGGGGGAGTCCCTCCCGCCTTTTCAGCTCGGCGAAGTCAATGAGGATGATGGAATTCCGAACAATAATCCCGGCCAGGGCGATGAAGCCGATCATGCTGGTGGCGGTGAAGAAGGCGCCGAACAGCGCATGCCCCGGCAGGATGCCGATCAGGGTAAGGGGTATGGGCGCCATGATCACCAACGGCGTGGTGAAGCTCCGGAACCAGGCCACCACCAGGACATAGATGAGAACCATCACCGCTCCGAAGGCGATTCCCAGGTCGCGGAACACCTCGTAGGTGATGTGCCACTCGCCATCCCACTTGATTGACGGCCTTTCCTCGCTCCATGGCTGCCGTGAGGCCAGCTGACCGATCCGGTAGCCGCCAGGAAGCTTGATCTTGTCGATCTCCTTGCCCATTTTCAGGATGGCATAGACCGGGGCTTCAATCTCGCCTGCCACATCCCCGATTACGTACACGGTGTTCTTCAGATTTTTGCGATAGATGCTCTTGTTTTCGATTCCCCTGCTCACGCGCACCAGCTGGGACAGCGGAATATTCCCACCCGGCGACGGGACATAGATGGAAGACAGCGCCTCGATCGAGCTTCTCCGGTTCAGGGGAAGCCTTACATTGACAAGCACCGGCTCCTTTTCCCCCGGCAGGTGCAGGAGCCCGGCATCCATCCCGCCCAGTGCGGTTTGCAGGGTTTTCGCCACATCATCAGTGGAAATTCCGGAAAGGGCTGCCTTTTCCTTGTCAACGGCAAAGGTATAGAGGGCCTGATCATCCTCAAGGTACCAGTCAACGTCCACCACGCCGGGTGTTTTGTTAAAGATGTCCTTGATCTTCCCGGCAATATCAATGCGGGTTTTCTGGTCTGGGCCATACACCTCTGCCACCAGAGTGGAAAGCACCGGCGGCCCGGGAGGAATCTCGGCCACCTTGATGCGGGCACCGTAGCGGTCGGCAATCTTTTTCAGGAGCGGACGGATTCGCTTTGCAATGTCATGGGACTGGTCCGACCGCTCGGACTTGCCGACAAAGTTTACCTGTATATCGGCCAGATTCGCGCCACGCCTCAGATAGTAGTGACGCACCAGGCCGTTAAAGTTGAAGGGCGCACTGGTGCCGATATAGCTCTGGAAATCAGTCACCTCGGGAATGGTACGCAAGGCGTCTCCCATCTCGGAGACCAGCCGGGCCGTCTCTTCCAGGGCCGTGCCGCTTGGAGTATCAACGATTACCTGCAGCTCGCTCTTGTTGTCAAAGGGGAGCATTTTGACCGTGACAACTTTCAGAAACAGCAGGCTCACCGAAAGCAGAAGAAGCACCACGACCCCCACAAGGAATCCGCTGCGGATCTTCCGGTCATGGAGAAGTTTACCCATGACCACCCGGTAGAAGCGGGTAAGGTGTGACTCCTCTGGCGGGGCATCGCTGCCGAAATGTGACTCGCCTTTCATCAGTCGGTAGGCGAAATAGGGGGTAACGGTAAAGGCGATTATCATCGAAAAGAGCATTGCCATACTCGCCCCGACCGGGATAGGCCTCATGTAGGGCCCCATCAGTCCGCCTACGAAGCCCATGGGCAGGATCGAGGCAATCACGGCAAAGGTTGCGAGCACCGTGGGGTTGCCGATTTCGTCCACAGCCCTGATGGCCGCCTCCAGGGGCTTGAAGCTGGTGGTGGTGAAATAGCGGTGGATATTCTCCACCACCACAATAGCGTCATCCACCAGGATGCCGATCGAGAAAATCAGGGCGAACAGGGTAATCCGGTTCAGGGTATAGCCGAGCATCGAAAAGACAAACAGGGTCAGAGCGAGGGTAACGGGTATGGCGACAGCAGCGACAGCCCCGGCTCGCCAGCCCATGAACAGGGCAATGAGAATTGTAACCGAGATGGCAGCCAGGAACATATGGAAGAGCAGCTCGTTGTTCTTTTCCCGGGCTGACTCGCCGTAATTGCGAGTAACCGTAACCTGGATATCCGCGGGAATCATCTTTCCCTTCAAGGATTCTACCCGTTTCAACAGATCCTCGGCCACCCAGGTGGCATTGGCCCCTTTACGCTTTGCCACGGAAACGGTAACCGCAGGATAATTTCTCCATGGTTCACCGCTGATTCCCTTCGTCCCGGCGGCAGGACCCAGTCCGAAAAACAGATACTGATCCGCTTCTTCGGGACCGTCCCGGATATCTGCCAGATCGGCGAGATAAACCGGGCGTCCATTATGAACGGTTACCACCAGGCGTTTCACCGCTTCCACATCACCGAGGAAATCACCACCATCCACCAGGTACTCCCGGTTGTCTCCCGGAAAGTTCCCCGAACGGACAGAAACGTTGCCCTTTTGCAGGACTCCGATTACCTGGAGCGGCGACATGCCGTAGGCGGCCAGTCTCCCCGGATCAAGCCGCACCTGCAACTGCCGCAGGAGTCCACCCTTGATTCCGGTCTCGGCCACATTGGTGCTCTTTTTCAATTCGTCGCAGAGCTCCCGGGCAACGCGGCGCAGGGTATAGGAATCATAGCGGCCTGACCAGAGGGTCAGAGTCACAATCGGTACGTCGTCGATGGACTTGGGCACCACCAGCGGTTCGCCTGCGCCGGGGGGAAGCATTCTCCGGTTGCTCATCACCTTGTTGTAAAGCTTGACCAGGGATTTCTCCATGTCCTCGCCCACCAGGAAACGGACGGTGACAATCCCCATGCCCGGACCACTGGCGGAATAGACATACTCGACCCCCTTGATCTCCCACATCTTGCACTCGAAAGGCTTGACTACCCGCTCCTCTACTTCTTTCGGAGTCGAGCCGGGGAGCGGCAGGTAGATGTCCACCATCGGCACCACAATCTGTGGTTCCTCCTCTCGCGGAGTCACCAGAATCGCGTACACTCCGAGGAACAGGGATGCAATGACAATGAGAGGGGTCAGCTTCGAATCGATAAAAGCGCGGGCAATTTTGCCGGCCAGGCCGAGCTTGTCCATGAAAACTCCAAAAGTTGTAGAGCAGCTAACAAATGTACAGGAGGGACAGGATATTCAGGATAAAATCTTGACCACCATATTCAACCGGGACGTCAGATAAAGCTTACCCCTTAATCCTCGCTCCTCAATCCTTGATCCTCGTTCCTTCCTCAACCCGCGCCCCATCAGTAACCTTCTCGGTGCCGCCCACAACAATCCGCTCTCCTGCGGAAAGTCCGGCGAGAATCTCGATTCGGTCGGCAAAGGCAGTACCCGGTTTCACCAGTCTCATGTGGACAATGTTCCCGTCATCCACCACCCAGACAACGGTCAGCTGGCCCCGCTCCAAAACAGCCGTTTTCGGGACCAGCAAGCCCTGTTTTTCACCAACCGGCAGCAATGCCCGGCCAAACTGCCCGGAATGCATCCCCTTGGCGGGAATATCCAGCTTCACGATAAAGGTCCGACTGACAGGATCCACCTTGGGCACAATTTCCACCACCGTACCGGTTGAGCTGCCACTATTGCCGTCCAGGAAAACCGGAACGGATGTTCCCAGGGCAACCTTGCCCTGGAGAGATTCGGGAACCGCCAATTCGAGTCGGTAGCGGCCGTCTTCCTCAATCGTCATAATCGGCATGCCCGGAAAAACAGTGCTGCCCGGATCAACCGTCCTGGCGGTAACAACCCCGCTCATGGGAGCCGTGATCCTGGTATAGCCGGCAACTGCCACAGCGGCCCGTGCGGCCTCCCGGGCCCGGGCCAGCGACTGCTCGGCCATGTCCCGCTCGGCCCGGCGGGTGTCCAGCTCCTGCCCGGTAACGGCCTGCTCTTGGTAAAGCCTGGCAAACCGTTCATAGGTCACATCAGCCAGCTTCTTGCGAGCCATCGCCTCTTCCACGGCATGGGCAGCACCGGTTGCCCCTGCGGTGCTTTCAAGCGCAGTAAGTGTCACCAGCAGGCTGCCGCGCTGGACACGATCACCTTCCCGTACATACATTTCTGAAACAGTGCCGCTGATGCGGGCTGCAAGCTGGGCAGCATTTTTCGCCTTCACCGTACCCGATGCCTCGAACTGTTCGGGAATGGAATCAAAACCCGTTTTCTCCACAGTTAGACCGGTAACTAGTGCATGGGTCTCCTGCCCTTCTTTACTCTTGTCCGAGCATCCGGCAAGGGAGCTTGCAACCAGGGCCGCAAGGAGAACGACAAAGAACGATGACAGTCCTTTCATTTCATGACCTCCTGGAGAAAAATTCCCGCACTGTACCAGACCCGGGCGGTTGCCAGGGCATATCCGGCATCATTCTCCACCACCGAAGCCCGCGCCCTGTTCAGGGCTGACTGGGTATCCAAAACATCAACCAGGGTAGCGAGGGAATTGGCAAATCGCTTCGTAACAAGACGCACGCTCTCTTCAGCATCATTCAAGGAGGCACGAGCAACAGTCAGTCTCTTTTCCGCCTCGTCCAGTCGCAGGAGGCTCTCCCGAACCTGGAAAGACACCTCGCGCTGCTGGTATGCCAGGGATTCACGCGCGGAACTTTCCAGGGACCGGGCGCGGGCACGCTCGTCAAAGCGGCGCAAGCCGTCGAAGAGTTCCCAGCGGAGGTTCACCCCGGCAATCCAGGAGTCATTGTCTCTGCCAAAGGGAAGATCGCGGTCATTCATCTGGTAGCTGGCATTACCATAAAGGGTCGGCAGGAAAGCGCTTCCGGCCAGGCTGACACCAACCTGTGCCTTTTCCGCTGCCTTTTCCATCTCCTTCAGATCCTTGCGGTTAGCAAGAGCAATCGCTACGAAATCATTTTTATCGCGTGCAAGGGGCATTCCTGACAGATACTCGCTGGTTTCGAGGCTAGTACCCTCCGGTTCTCCGGTTACCAGGGCAAGTCTCATGCCTGCCAGCACGACGTTATTCTTGGCTGTGATGTACTGCTGCTCCATCTCCGCCAGGAAAGTCCCGGCTCGCAGCTCATCGGACTTCAGGCCCACCCCGGACTCTTCTCTCACCCGCGCCAGCCTTCGATGCTCTTCCGCGTCACTTACCGCCTTTTCGGCGAAGACAAGCATTGCCCGAGCCTTCTGCACCTCGAGATAGGCGCTGAATACCGAAAAGGCGACTTCTTCCCTGCGCTGCTGCAGCGCAAGGCTCTGCTCTTCCGCTTCTTTTACAGCCAAATCCTTTCCGAAGACAATGCTCAAGTCAAAAATAGGCTGTTCCAGGCTGAAAGCGGTTCGGAAGTCAGCTGTTGAAGAAGGATGATTCAGACTGTCTATCTGAAAGTCATTGCTGGTAAAACGCCCCTGGTCGAGCTTCATCATAAAAACGCGGGTCGGGGCATTGGAAGCAGCATAGTTTTCGTCGAGGAAGATGCGGGGCAGAAAGCGGCTACGACTGGCGGCAACGCCATACCGTGCGGCCATTTCCCGCTGTTCGGCTGCCTTCAGCAGGTTATTCCTGGATAGGGTCAGGCGGATCGCCTCCTTGAGAGGAACAGCCCTGTCCTGGGCAAAAGCGTGGGACGGAAAAACCAGCAAAATCACTGCTATTACAGAAAATACCTTCACGGGTGACCTCCTGAAGGAAACATGAAAGGGTTGCAGCAGGAGTGCGCAGGAGTTTGAAGCAAGAGTGAATCGGCTTCATGCCACTCTTCCCAAGATCTGGACACCTTCGAAACAGGGAGCACCTGATAGCAAAAAAAAGCGGGTGGCTCAAAGGATAAGGAAGCCCGCCAATTTCTTGTATTCTATCAGGAGACTCCTTTCATGTATAGCCAATGTGGAAAGAAGTCAACCTGAATCCCTGAAAACAGGGTACCCGAAAGAGCGAATGTACCAGGGTCACCCGATGCAGTTGCCGGAAACACAACGCTGACCCGAAAACCGCTATACGAAAAGTACATAGTATCCATCCGGAGACTCCGGAAGAGTCAAAATCTAGGGATTGCGCGGATGCTTTCTCTGCTGCGCCGCACAAGCAAAACTGAAGATTGACACCGCCAAGAGGAAAAAACACCCTTTCCGGACGGAAACGAAACAGGTGGTTCACAGAATCCTTTGGTTCAGGATCTCAGTGGGCAGAAAACCGTGACAGGGGGAATTCGGTTGACAAGGAAGGGCAGGGCGACTTAGACTTGAAAAAATTACAGGAGGGATTTTTTGATCGATACAGTGAAGTGGAAAGAAAGGATCAGGAAGCTCCTGACTCTGGACAGCCATCCGGGGCATATTTCAGCCGGATTTGCGGTCGGGGTTTTCATCAGTTTCTCTCCTTTTTTCGGTTTGCATTGCATCCTGGCAATTATCGCCGCCTTTATTCTGAGGATAAACAAGGTAACATGCCTGACCGGTTCGTGGGTCAATACTCCCTTTACCGTAGTACCTGTTCTGATGGCCAGCTACCGACTCGGTGAAGCCATACTCGGCCACCAGCCGGAGAAAATCATCCTGAAGGACCTTAACTGGACATACGCCATTGAACTGCTGGAGTCTCACGGGGCACCAATCCTCATTGGCTCATCCATCATCGGCTTTGCGGCCGCCATTATCTCCTATGCACTTCTCTACTTTATCATCGTCCGTTTTCGGCGCGGGGACGACACTCTCAGCTATCTCACCGAAGAGATGAAAGAAACCGGAGAAGAATTGGAATAGTATTCCATACGGATAGGTTTGGGCATTAAACTGAACTCAGCGCAATCAACTCCCTAGTGTCGCTCTTCGTCAGAGCCTGGCTATGCCTTCGTCGCCTCGCCTTGCCAGGAACTACTACTCCTCGGAATTACTCCGGTGAAATACCCGCACGGGACACTAGCTATCATTGATTCGGGCAGGCTTTTTTCGGCCTGCCCGTTTTCTATTTGAATGGATGCAGAGTTATTTTCCCAGAATCGGGCTCAGGGATTGGTAGGCCACATACGAAACGGCGGCTGAAGCAGGAATGGTAAGAACCCAGGCCCAGACAATGCGGTAGGCAATCTGCCAGTTAATGGCCGAGAGGCGCTTCGAGAGACCAACCCCAAGGATGGAAGAGGTGATGACATGCGTAGTACTGGTGGGCATACCGATGAAGGAAGCACCGAGGATGACTCCCGCTGAGGCAGTTTCAACGCAGAAACCGTGAACAGGTTGCAGTTTGACAAAATCGTGGCCAACGGTTTTGATGATGCGCCAGCCACCTATGGCTGTTCCGAGTGCCATTGCCACAGCGCAGGCAACCTTGACCCAGGTGGGGACGGCAAAAGTGTCAAGCCAGCCGTAGCTCACCAAAGCCAGGGTAATAACACCCATGGATTTCTGGGCGTCGGCGGTTCCATGGGCAAAGGCCATGGTAGCGGCGGATAAGATTTGAAGTTTTCTGAAGCCCTTGTTCAGACCGTAGGGAGACTTGTTCCGGAAGACCCGCATCATGATCACCATGAAAATAAAACCGAGGGCAATACCGACGATCGGGGACAGTATCAGCGCAAGGATAATCGTCTTCAGTCCGGCAGCGTGGAGGGCCGAGATGCCGGCATGTGCGATGACCGCGCCCATAATCCCGCCGATAATTGCATGGGAGGAGGAGGAGGGAAGCCCGTAGTACCAGGTTATCAGATTCCAGATAATGGCTCCGATAATTCCGGCCAGGACCACCATCTGTGTTACATGCGAGGGATCCACGATCCCCTTGCCGATGGTGCCGGCGACCTTTGTGGAGATCATGGCTCCGGCAAAGTTGAGTACAGCGGCCATGATAATTGCCGACCTTATGGAAAGTGCCCGGGTGGAAATGCAGGTGGCAATGGCATTTGCAGTATCGTGGAAGCCATTGATGAAATCGAAGAGCAGGGCCGCCACGATAACGAGTAACAGCATTACCAGGGTGAAATCAAGCATTTTTCAGAACCACGCTTTCGAGAATATTAACCGCATCTTCACACTTGTCACAGGCATGTTCCAGGGTCTCGTAGATCTCTTTCCACTTGATGAGCTGGATCGGGTCCTTTTCCTCGTCAAACAAGCGGCTTATGGCTTCGCGGCAGACCCGGTCCGCCTCGTTCTCCAAAGAATTGACCTCGACACAGAACCGGTTGATCTGCTCCAGATTACTACCGAGGAGGGCAATGGCCCCTTCCAGGGACTGGCAGGACTTGAGGATCAGGAACGCCATCTCCCTGGCCGTTGCAGTGGGTTGTTCCACATTGTACATGACAAAGCGCTGGGAGCAGGCATCAATCAGGTCCAGGATGTCATCCAGTGCCCCTGAAAGAGCATAGATATCCTCCCGATCGAACGGAGTGACGAAGCTCTTGTTCAATTTCTTCACGATGTCGTGGGTCAGGATGTCGCCAATGTGCTCGACCTGTTTGATCTTTTTCTGGCTGGCAACCGGATCGCTGAAGTCGTCAAGCATCTCTTTGAATAGCTGTGCACCCTCGACAATATTGCACGCCAACTCCTTGAACAGGATGAAGAATTTTTCTTCCTTGGGGATCAGTCCAAACATGAGGTTCCCTCCGCTACCCGGACCCAGACAGTCCGATGAAATATAAATCGAGTATTGATAGCATATTTTTGCAGCACATCCTATAGGAATGTGACATTTGCGTAAAATTTCATCAAGTCTACTCTCTTTCTCCTTGATTTTCTCCAACATCTTCCAGTATTGTCGCACATTACGGTATTGTGAACCTCAGGAAATTTTCAGGAGATTGTGTGACCGGTTTTGAGGCAGGCATATTAGGTATTGTTGAAGGACTGACGGAATTTTTACCGGTTTCCTCCACGGGACACCTTATCCTCGCTTCGGAAATTCTCCATATCCCGCAGACCGAGGCACACAAAGTCTTCGAGGTGGCAATTCAGCTGGGTGCAATCCTGGCCGTGGCCTGCCTTTACTGGCGCAGACTCGTTGCCCGCTCGGACCTGCTGCTGAAACTGGCTGTCGGGTTTCTGCCGACCGGCATTATCGGTCTGACACTCTACAAGCTGGTGAAGAATCTCTTCGATCCATCCGTGGTCAGCATTTCACTCATTGTCGGCGGTATTGTTTTCTTTGTTGTAGAGTACTACCTGAGGGACCACAAACCACCCATCCATGACGCCGGCGACGTCAGCTACCGCACTGCATTCACCATCGGCCTCGTCCAGTGCCTCGCCATGGTCCCCGGCGTGTCCCGCTCCGGAGCTACCATCATCGGCGGACTACTGTGCGGCATGGACCGCACTGCCGCGGCCGAATTCTCTTTCCTGCTGGCCCTGCCCACCATGCTCGCAGCAACCTGCTACGATGTCTATAAACACGTTGGAGCATTTCAAGGGGGAGACTGGAACAACCTCCTGATCGGTTTCATCGTCTCCTTCATCTTCTCCATCATCGGCATCAAGATTTTGATCCGCTTTGTCGCCAACCACACCTTCATCCCCTTCGGTGTATACCGCATCATTGCTGGTGCGCTGTTTTTACTTCTTGTTGTATAAAATCAAAAACTCGTATCTCTCGCCCGTTCGCTTCGCTCACTCGAGGACGCCGAGAAAAGAAACATGAAAAACGTTTTTAAGGTTTAGACTTCCTCTGCGTTCTCTGTGAGCTCTGCGAGAGACATGGTTTATCAGCCTTTGATGGCAACTCAAAGCTGAATCCAAGTAATTGCTTCCTCCCCGCTCCGTTCCATGCTACACATCATAAAGTGTGCTCATTTTAATGTGTCAGTCCTTACATGTAAACACACGATATGCCACAAGAGGAGGGATAGCTAATGGGCGGTGGAATCAAAGCATGGCCGGAAGACGAAAGACCGCGTGAAAAGATGCAGAAACAAGGAGCACAAGCTTTGAGTGACGCCGAGCTCCTGGCTCTGGTGATTCGTAGCGGTGATCCTGCCACGAAGCAGAGTGCCGTGGACATCGGTCGTCTGCTCCTGCAGGAATTCGGCAGCCTTCGCGCCCTTGCCGGTGCCACCATCGCGGAAATCTGCCGCATCAAGGGAGCTGGTCCGGCAAAAGCCACAGCCATCAAGGCTTCGCTTGAAATCGGCGCCAGGCTCAATACAGACCGTCTGGCACATGGTGAACGGTTCACCTCTCCCGAGCAAGTATACCAGCACTTTCACTACTCATTCCGCGACAGGTGCAAAGAATACTTCGTCGTCCTGCTCCTTGACGGGAAAAATCGGATTATCAGGGAAGTACAGATCTCCGAAGGTTCCCTGAACCAGAGCATTGTCCATCCTCGGGAGGTCTTCAACCCGGCGGTACGGGATTCTGCGGCTGCCATGATCCTCGTACATAATCATCCATCGGGTGACCCTACCCCGAGCCGGGAAGACCGGGAGATAACCCGGCGGTTGAAGGAAGCGGGCGAACTGATGGGAGTCGCGGTGCTCGATCACATCATCATCGGCGACGGCAGGTATATCAGCTTCACGTCCCAGGGGCTGATCTGACCGCCTTCGAAAAAAACTTTTCTGCAAAAACTTGATACAGATCAATGTTGATCCTTCCTATTCCGGTATAGTTCTTCCCATGCGGCGGGAAAACCGTTACTAGCAATTTTTACGGCACACGGAAGAAAACTATACAAGGAGGAAAAAAATGTTTTGTCATCAATGTGAACAAGCAGCAAAGGGAATCGGTTGTGACGTACAGGGTGTTTGCGGAAAGAAACCGGAAGTTGCAGACCTTCAGGACAACCTGCTGTATGGACTAAAGGGGCTCGCTTTCTTCGCGGACAAGGCACGGAAGCTCGGTGTCAAGGACCAGGCAATTGACGTTTTCATGCTGGAAGGGCTCTTTGCCACCGTCACCAACGTGGACTTTGATCCGGCCCGCTTGGAAGCGACCATCAAGAAATGTTTCGAGCTGAAGGAAAAGGCCAGAGCCCTTTACGAAGAGGCCTTCTGTAAAGCAAACGGTCTCATCAAAGCCAGGGTCTTTGCTGACGGTCCCGCTGCCTGGGTGCCGGCCGCCGACCTGGTGAAGCAGGGCGAGCAGTACGGTATCCTCAGCCAGCATGAGAACGAGGACATCCGCTCAGCCATCGAGATCCTGATCTACGGCCTCAAGGGCATGGCAGCCTATGCCGACCACTGCCAGATCCTCGGCAAGCACAATGACGAGGTCTATGCCTTTTTCCACAAGGCCCTGGCCG
>JAQUHM010000313.1 GCA_028683595.1 Geobacteraceae bacterium
GTCGAATCCCGAGAGCAATTCCTGGAAATGACCGGCAATTTACCGGATGTGGTATGTGCATGTGTGGGTGGCGGCAGTAATGCCATGGGAATTTTCTCCGGCTTCATCAACGATCCCGTAAAGCTCATCGGCGTTGAACCCGGTGGCCGTTCGCTTACTCTTGGCGACCACGCGGCCACTGCGGCTTTCGGAAAGCCGGGGCTCATCCATGGTTTCAAATGCTACCTGCTCCAGGACGAGAATGGCGATCCAGCTCCGGTATACTCCATCGCCAGCGGACTCGATTACCCTGGCGTAGGACCGGAGCACTGCTTTCTCAAGGACGATGGACGCATCAGCTATGAAATGGCCAATGACATGGAATCTCTCGATGCGTTTTATACATTGAGCCGCGTCGAAGGTATTATTCCGGCGCTTGAAAGTGCACATGCCGTCGCCTATGCCATGAAACTGGCCAAAGAGATGAAACACGGGAGTATTCTAATCAACCTTAGCGGACGAGGAGATAAAGATCTCAACTTTGTTACGGAAACCTATGGTTTCAACATTGACGAAGCGAAAAAAATCTTATTGTAAAAAACACTACGTGACCTCACCGGAGGATGCACTATGGACGGCAAAACGAAAAAAGTATCTGACTCAAGCGTAGTCCTCGCCCAGATCATGTTACCGGCTGATACGAATCCGGCGGGCAGTGTGCATGGCGGAACGATCATGAAACTGATCGATAATGCTGCTTATGTTGTTGCATCACGTCATACAGGCAAAAATTGTGTAACCGCATCAATTGATCGTCTTGACTTTCACTGGCCGGTATTTCTGGGTAATCTGGTAATGCTCAGGGCGAGCATTAATCGCGCGGGAAGGACTTCCATGGAAGTGGGAGTCAGGGTAGAGGCGGAAGACCTGTTAACGGGAGAAGTGCGGCATACTGCTTCTGCCTATCTTACCTTTGTTGCTCTGGATTCCGCCGGCCGCCCTATTCCGGTGCCTGAACTTAGTGCCGAGACCGATGAAGATAAAAGGCGCCTGCTAGAGGCTAACGAACGGTTCAGAATCAGGAAAGCAACGCCAAGGAAGTAGCTTGCCGGGTCAGGGATGAATGAATAATAAATGATAAATGCTACAGCCGCACTGATGGCGCGGAGGAAGAGGAATGTCTTGAAGTTTTTTCGTACTGCAGTGACGCTGAATCTTGTTCTGTTGATGTTCGTCGTTTCACCAGCACTTGCCGCTGACTGGTATATTCGCGCCTCGGCCGGCGTTGATTGGCTGAAAGATGCCAATTTCAGCGATGACGGCAGTCCCGCACTGTTTGGTCCCGTCAACGGCAGTGATGGCAGGCCTGTCGGCGCCTACGGTGATTTTGACACTTACGTCTTCGTGGAGGGCGCTGCCGGTATGCGCCTGATGCCCTGGCTGCGGACAGAGCTTGCCCTTGCCTACCGTCCCAGCATGCACTATGCCGGTCAGGCAAACTTTATCGGTGTTACCGGCCCCCAGCCCGTTTCCGGAAACGCCGATTCCCTGAGCGGCTTGGCGAACCTCTATCTTGACATCAATGGTCTGCCCAATATCAGCCTTGGCCGTTTCCAGCCCTACGTGGGGGGTGGTATCGGCTTTGCCACCAACTGGATTGATGCGATGACCTATCGTTTTCCAACGCTTACCCGGCACACCTACAGCATAATCCCCTCGGGAAACAGAACAGATCTGGCCTTCATGTTTACCGCCGGAACAGGATTTGAATTGACAAAACACCTGATACTCGATATTTCCTACCGCTATAGTGACCTGGGAAGGGTGCAGACCAGCGCCGGAACCATGCAGAGGGATGGGTCCGTCAGCACGGAAGAAATTGGCGGAACCTCTGCGCCCCTTCGCGCCCACGGCATACTTATGGGCCTGCGATACCATTTTTAATTCCGGAAAGCAAGACAGCTGGACGTTAAGGCTTGCTTTCTTTGATAATTAAAAATCAAAGTGTCAAAGACGGACCCCGTCGTCCTTCAAATCCTATGGTAGCCCTCATTGCCCTTAGAATCAGAAATATTCAGCCAGGCCGCTCTCGATCCGCTCAAAACGGGCCAACCGCTCCGGCGGACGTCCGGCCTCGAGATCACACCGTTCTACAGTAGTCAACTCCTGCTCCGGTGTTTGCGGCCTCCGCTCCAGATAGAGGGAACGACCGGTTTCCAGCCTGATCTTCTCAAACGGATAACGGTAGCTGGGATTTTGCAGCAGCACAGCTTCGCTGTAGCGTACTCCGGACTCTGAAAGGATCCGGAGATACCCCGCTTCCGTCACGACTTCAGACCCGGCACAAACCGTCAGGGCCGCACGCCGACGGGTAGCAGCACGCTGGAAACGCCGCTTGTAGGGAAAGGAACAGTAGTTGACCGGCAGCCTGATTTTTTGTTCCAGCCCAAATCTGACACTCCGCAATGCACACAGCTCCGATTCCAGCAGTGTGACCTTCTCGCCGTGGATAAAGGTGTACCTACGCTCGGTCAAAGCAGCAAAATTATAGGGGGTCAGGCGCATCTGGTGCAGATTGAGATGATCTGCCCCCGCTTCGGCCATTTCCACCATCTTCAGCCTCAGCAGAGTTTCATCCTCCGGCACCGCCGGAATCTCCACCGTCACCGTCGGTATGCACCCCACCGCCAGCCGCAGTTTCTTAAGGTTATAACGGACCGCGCCCAGGTCAAAACGAATTTCGTTCAGACCGGCATTCAACAGCCGGTTGCACAGATTAGCCGTCAGCATGGTGCCGTTGGTGTACATCCAGAGGTGCACGGCATCGCCGCAACGTTGACGCACAGCAGCCAGATAGGCCAGCGTCAATTCCGGGGTAAGCAGCGGTTCACCGCCGCTGATGCTGACGCCGCCAAACCCCATGACAGCCACATAGGCGGCATACTCCTCCGGAGAGGAAAATGCAAGACCGTTGGTCACCGGCGGGCCGTCATCGTCATCCTGTGGAGTGGGACAGTAGAAACACTGGCCATTACAACGGCCGTTGATGAACAGGCATGACCAACCCCCTTCACCACAACAGCGACAGCCGGGGGAGAGGCCGTTGCAATCCACCTTGGTGTCGGCATAACCGAAGGCAGCGTGCTGTCCAAGCCAGCGCAGCAAATCCTTACGTTCGGCATTGGCGGCGATGAGTTGTTCAGGGTTGGCAAAAGTCAGCAGGTCGTACTGAAGACCGTATTCACGGCGGTTTGATTCGATCTGCTGCTGGAGCAGCAAGCGGGGATCGGACTGGAGTAACGGGATTACAGGCAAGGGAATCCTTGTATACGACGGAGGTAGAGTAACATCCGTCTTGGATTCCCGGATTTAACGAACGGTGAAACATGTTTTCACTGTAAACCTTTACTGAACTGCCGTATAGAAGATAACGCTCCGACCCGTAAATAGTACAGGAACTTACGGGGGCTTGGACAATTTGTTTTATGCCTCAAATGATGCAAACCTTTACCCGCTAGCCTTTCTTGCCAAGGCAGTAGCTTACCGAATATATCAAATAGTACAGACCCCATTGCTTATTATCTGCCAGGCTTTGCACCCGAAGACCAAGCCAAAGTGTTTCACCTGACCCAGGGAAGATAGCGAGATGCGGCATGTTCAATCGGCTTCAACAGCAAGTTTGAAACATTCTAGAATTTTTTCAGCAATGACTAGTCACAAAGACCTGCCAGGTTTTTAAAACCTGGCAGGTCTGATCTATTCTTCGCTCTAATCGTTTAATAGAACTCCCCACGCTGTGGCTAACAAGAAATTAGGCGATACTTTTGAATTGGCGATCAACGCCAGGGCACAGCGGCGAAGCGAAGCGGAAGCTGACTGCCGACTGTTACAGTTCAGGGGCGCTGGAGGGGACCAGACATATAAATGTCAACGTCTCGCTTCCGGTGTTTCTTATCTGATGTTCTTCATTGCCGGGCACAAGGACAACATCGCCGGTTTTGAAGCTGCTCCATTCCTGATTCCCGAATATCTCGCCGGTACCGCTATGCACAAATATTTCGTGTTCCCAGGCATGGGTATGTTTGGGGGTATGGCCACCTGGCACCATCTCGAAAACACGCATGCAAAAGTTTCCGGCCCCGTTGTCTTTTCCAATTGCAACCCTTGCGGTAATTCCTTTGGCAACTTCATTGTTGATTTCTACTAGATCTGCTTCTTGATATTTTATCTTGTACATGTGTTTTCCTTTCAGGGACTAGTTTGGCGGAAAATTCAGGCGTAATCATGGATACTCCCGAATGGCATTGCCATGGCGAAAGGTTACTGCAAATAACAAATAATACAAGCCTGACCCCATTGACTCTGCATGGCAGACCCCATTGTCCCACTAATAAGAACACATAAACCCACCCTCATTACCGTTACTGTTTGACCGATCTGATCACGGATGATATAAAGAGGCAGTTTCCATACTATCCTTTACCAGGAGGTTTTATGAAAAGAATCCTTAGCCGTTCCAACTACTGGTTTTTACTTTTTTCCCTGACAGCACTTTTTCTCGTGCCAGCTGCAGCTTTTGCAGAGACAAATCTCCCCCAACCTGTTTTAAAAGAGCACAAAATAGTACCAGCAAGTCCAGCATCTGATTTGGTTGTATCGAACATAAACATGTCCCCTGGCAAGCCGACTACAAACGATACGATTACTGT
>JAQUHM010000314.1 GCA_028683595.1 Geobacteraceae bacterium
TACCCGTTTGGAACAACCCGACGGAGACCCGCGAATGTCTTGCTGCTCTCGTGGAGCATTCCTTTGATTTTCGCCTGATTCTGCTGGATATCGGCAGCGATCAGCCAACCGAGCAGCTTCTCCATGAGTTTGCAGAGTTCCTGGATGATCGGGCGCTTCTGCTGCGCAGTGAAAGTGCCAGTGGCTTCGTTACGACGGTCAATCGTGGACTGGCAAAAGCTGAAGCGCCTCTTGCCGTTGTGATGCGTTCGACCTCCCGCGTCACGGCCGGTTGGCTTGAACCCTTCCAGGAAGCATCGCTCCGGCCGGACGCGGGAATTATTGTTCCTCGTCTCTATTCTGGCGGTCCCGCACCTGCACCGAAAAAAAGGCGTGAACGTCTTGCGGCGGAGGCCCTCCATGGCTCTTTTTCCGCCCTTGGAATCACCCGTGACCTTTATGCGGCCATCGGTGATTTTGATGAGGGTCTCGACGGTGATGTCTGGTGTCTGAAGGATTACTCCCGTCGCGCAGATCGGTCAGGATTCAGAACTCTTCGTCTTGCGGGACCTCCAATTCTGTATCGGGAAAAAATCCCTTACGGGTCGCTTGACCGCCGGGAAAAAATTGTTTTGGAAAGCATCGCTACCTATACGTCTCGCTGGGGTGAAGGGCAGAATTTTTGTTCCTTTTTAGCGCCCGGCACTGATCAGGAGACGCTCGGGAAGGCTTTCAGCTCCATGCTGACAGCAGCTCGCCGAGGACATAGCTTTTTTGTCTTTGCGCCTCCTTCTGTCTTCCGCAAGATCCTTTCCGCTTCTCTTCATCTGCTTCATGATAATATCCTGGTAGAAAAGCTTCCCCGGGTTTTCCCTCGCCGCGCCTGTCGTGCCGCCTTTGCGCGGCTGCGTGCCGGCCATCCGGATATTTGTGTGGTAACCGGAATGCCTGGGCTTCTTGATCTTGAAGGTGAAAAAGGGCTTACATTTGCCGAGTTTGAAAAGAGCATTTCCACTGCGGAGGTCTGAATGAAGGATAGTATTAAAGCTGCTTTCTTCTCACATCGTGAGCTAATGGAGGTTCTGGAGCGGGAACTTACCCCGAAGATGATCTGTGCCGCAGAACTGCTTGTTGATACCTTTCGGAACGGGAATAAACTTCTTGTCATGGGTAACGGAGGTTCTGCTGCCGATGCCCAGCACCTGGCTGCTGAGATCGTCGGTCGTTTTCGTCTCGAGCGGCGAGGCTTGCCGGCCATTGCCCTGAGTACTGACACATCGATCCTTACCGCGGTGGGAAACGACTACGGCTTTGACGCGGTATTCCGTCGTCAGGTGGAGGCTCTTGCCCGGGAAGGGGATGTGGTGATCGGCATTTCTACCAGCGGTTCGTCTCCTAACGTGCATTCCGCTCTCTGCCTTGCAAGCGAAATTGGTTGCCGGACCGTGGGCCTTCTTGGTAAGGATGGCGGAAGTATCCGGGATCTGGTGGATATCGATTTGACGGTTCCTGGTCACGACACTCCGCGCATCCAGGAAGGTCATATCACCATAATCCATATTCTCTGCGAGTTGGTGGAACAAGCGCTTTTCGGGGAGAAAGTCCATGAAATATAAACCGATGGATCTGGCGGGGGTGAAGACGTATCCGCTTGCGGAGCGTTCCAATAAGGTCGTTATGAAGCGGGATGCCGCTGCCGGGGTCCGGTCGGGGATGTCGGTTGATGAGCTTCTTCGTTCCTTGCCGGCTCAACTCGGTTCGCAAAATCTCCTTGCCGTGATTGATGCCGTAGTAGCCGCCCGTGCTGCAGGAAAGCCGGTGGTGGTGGCCATGGGTGGACACGTAATCAAGTGCGGGCTCCAGCCGGTGCTGAAGAACCTTGTCGAGGCGGGTGCGATTACCGCCTTTGCCGTCAATGGTTCGGTCGCAATTCATGACTACGAGCTCTCCCTGATCGGTGAAACGAGCGAGGATGTTGGCAAAGCGCTGCACTGTGGACTTTTCGGCATGGCCGAAGAAACCGGCCGGGACATCAATCGCGCGCTTCGTGAGGGTGTTGCCCGCGGGGTCGGTTTCGGCGAAGCCGTCGGCCAGTTTATCCTGGATAACGGCAATCCTCACAAGGATTGGAGTCTCTTGGCAACCTGCCGGGAACACGATATTCCCGTTACTGTCCATGTGGCAATCGGTACCGATATCGTCCATCAGCACCCGACGGCAGACGGTGCGGTCATCGGCCAGGCATCCTATACCGATTTCCGGATTTTCGCTTCGGTGATTTCCGAGTTGGGTGACGGTGGTGTCTATCTCAACGTGGGCAGCGCAGTTCTCCTCCCGGAGGTTTTTCTCAAGGCGCTCTCCATCGTCCAGAACCTGGGATATCATGTGGATAATTTCACCACGGCGAACTTCGACATGCAGCAGCATTACCGGCCGCTGCAGAATGTGGTGAAAAGGCCCACGTCCGGAAAGAGTCGGGGTTATAGCCTTACCGGTCACCATGAAATCATGATTCCCCTTCTGGCCGCGGGCATCCTGGACCGGATGGGGATCGTGCCGACTTCTACAGGAGGGTAAGAAAAATGCCCATGGATCGCAAAGATGCCGAATCGATTTTCATGCGGGTAAAAGGGCTCCGTGCCCTGGTGGTTGGAGACCTGATGCTTGACGAGTACCTTTGGGGGAAGGCCGAGCGCATCTCTCCCGAGGCACCGGTTCAGGTGGTGGATGTGCGTCGTGAGGATATGAGACTTGGCGGTGCCGGGAACGTGGTGAACAATCTTGTGGCGTTCGGTGCTGGCGTATCGATCTGCAGCGTGATCGGCGGCGATGAGAACGGCACTGTTCTGCGCCATGCCTTTACCGGCAAGGGCGTGGATGTTTCGGGTGTCTTCGAAGACCCGATGCGCATGACCAGCAAGAAAACCAGGGTGCTTGCGTCAAATCAGCAGATTGTCCGGATCGACAGGGAGACACGGGAGGATATTTCACAGGAATTTGAGGAGAAGATTCTTGCCCATGTCGGCAACCGGCACAACATTTGGGATATTATCCTGATTTCCGACTATGGCAAAGGCCTCCTTACTCCCCGGGTACTTTCCGGTGTCATTGATTCCGCAAAGGAGCGGGGCATTCCGGTTATTGTTGACCCGAAGGGGAACGATTACCTCAAATACCGGGGAGCCACCATCATCACGCCGAACCGCAAAGAGGCCGAGGCCGCCTCGCGTGTTGTAATAAAAGACAGTAAGAGTCTTCGCCGGGCCGCAGACCTCCTGCTTGCCGAAGGAGAGTACCAGGCATTGTTGATAACGCGGAGTTCCGAGGGGATGTCGCTCTTCCTGCAGGGTGGTAAAGAGGTCCATATTCCGACGGTTGCGCAGGAGGTTTACGATGTTACCGGCGCCGGCGATACGGTAGTTGCAACCATCGGCGTTGGCCTTGCTTCCGGGCTTTCCTTTGAGCGTGCGGCGCTGCTTGCCAATGTGGCGGCAGGTATCGTTGTCGGCAAGGTAGGGACCTCGACAGTTTCTCCCGAAGAAATTATCGGTTCCATCAGTCATGAGCATCAGGACAGCGATTTCAAGATCAAAAACCTGGATGTTCTTGCTTCCTGTATTGAAGAAGCAAAAAGGAAAGGGAAGCGGATTGCGTTCACGAACGGCTGCTTCGACCTTCTGCACGTGGGGCATGTGAAGTACCTGCAGAAGGCGAGAACCTGCGGTGATCTTTTAATCCTTGGCTTGAACAGCGATGCTTCCATTCGACGCCTGAAGGGAGAGAAACGACCCCTTATCAGTCAGAGCGAGAGGGCGCATATTCTCGCAGCGCTTGACTGTATCGATTATGTGGTCATCTTCGATGAAGATACCCCCATCAAACTTCTGGAGATCCTTCGTCCCGACGTGCTGGTCAAAGGGGGGGATTATACCCCTGACCGGGTTGTGGGAAAGGATCTGGTGGAGTCGTATGGTGGCAGGGTCGAACTGGTGAAGTTTGTGGATGGGAAATCTACTACAAATATCATTGAGAAGATACTCCAGAATTACGGGTAGTGGGGGTACGAATCTTGGAGATGAATAAAGCCGTGTTCCTTGACCGGGACGGGGTCATCAATGTCGAGAAGGGATATCTCCACCGGGTCGAGGATTTCGAGTTCCTGCCCGGGGTTCCCCGGGCCCTGCATCTCCTGAAAGAGGCCGGTTTCCTGCTCATTGTGGTAACCAACCAGTCCGGGGTAGCTCGGGGGTACTACTCGCTGGAGGCCGTCCATGAGCTGCATCGTCATCTTCAGGATCAGCTGAAACCGTATGGTGCTGCAATCGATGGTTTCTATATCTGCCCCCATCATCCTGAGTACGAATCAGATGATCAGCCGTCGGATTGTTCCTGCCGTAAACCGCTGCCCGGCATGATAGTGAAGGCTGTGTCTGATTTTCATATTGATCCTGCCCGGTCTTATCTCGTCGGCGACAAACTGAGCGATATCGAAGCCGGTCGTGCCGCTTGCTGCCGTTGCCTTCTGGTGAGGACGGGGTATGGCGACGTCCCTGAAGAAAATGTTCCGAAGGATGTAACGATCGTTGATGACCTTCTCGCCGCTGCCCGGTCCATCATCGCAAAGGAAGTATCCGGGACATGACCGGTGTCGAATTCCGGTCTGAAAGGCTTGAACTGTCGGTATACTAAGATGGTGCCTCACA
>JAQUHM010000315.1 GCA_028683595.1 Geobacteraceae bacterium
CTGTGTTTATTGTAGAAGCTGTGGAAGAGCCCGGCAAGTTCCTGAAGGTAGTAGGTTATCCGGTGAGGTTCGAAATTCAGGGCACTCCCTTCCACAACTTCGGGAAACTGACCCAGGAGCTTGATCAGTGACATTTCTTCGGAACTGTCAAGTTTGCCCAACGGAATCTTTGTGAAATCCTTTGGAACAAGTCCCCTTTCGGTGACGGTTTCAAAGATGCTGCAGATCCGGGCATGAGCATACTGGACATAATAGACAGGATTTTCCGTGCTCTGGCGTTTCGCAAGCTCCAGATCGAAATCCAACTGACTGTCAGAACGCCGCATCAGGAAAAAATATCTGGCAGCATCACGGCCAACCTCATCCACTACTTCCTTGAGTGTAACGAATTCTCCACTCCGAGTGGACATGGCTACCGGTACTCCATCGCGAAGCAAGGAAACGAGCTGAACCAGGATTATCTTCAGATCTTCGGCGTTACGACCAAGTCCCTGGACGATCCCTTTCAGGCGCGGGACGTATCCGTGATGGTCGGCTCCCCATACATCGATGACCCAATCGAAGCCTCGCTCGTATTTTTCCTTATGGTAGGCGATATCCGAGGCAAAGTAGGTGGTCACCCCGTTGCCGCGAACAACCACGCGATCCTTATCGTCGCCGAAATCGGTGGTACGGAACCAGAGAGCTCCTTCATTTTCATAGATATAGCCACTTTGCTGCATAAAGGTAATTGCTTCGGCAACCTTACCTGAATCAAAAAGGGTCTGTTCCGAGAACCAGGTGTTATGCACAACACCAAAAGCTTCCAGGTCCTGTTTGATCCCTTGCAGTATAATGTCTCCGCCAAGCTTGGCAAAAACAGGAATAGACTCCTCTTCGGACGTCTCAAGGTAACGTGAGCCGAATTTGGTTATAAGATCCCGTGCTACGTCCCTGATATAGTCGCCCTGATAACAATTTTCCGGGAACTCCAAGGTTTTGCCGAGCAGTTCGCAGTAGCGAATGTACACGGATCTACCCAGGGTATCCATCTGGTTGCCGGCGTCATTGATGTAATATTCACGGTTGACTTCGAATCCGACCGCAGAGAGAATTGAGGCGACCGCGTCGCCGGTGGCTGCGCCACGACCATGCCCGATATGGAGAGGTCCGGTTGGGTTGGCGCTGACAAACTCCACCTGCACTTTCTTTCCTTGACCTGCCGTTCCTTTGCCATAGTTGTTGCCTGAGGCAACAATGCACTTCAGGGTTTCGCGCCAAAGATCCTTCTTGATGAAAAAATTGATAAAACCTGGACCGGCAATTTCGACTTTTTCGAAAAGGTCACTGTTGCTTTCCAGATTTTTGGCGAGGATTTCCGCGATCTGGCGGGGTGCCTTTTTTTCCGGCTTTGCCAACTGCATGGCGACATTGGTTGCAAAGTCTCCATGTTCTGCGTGGGCGGGGACTTCTATGGCGATCTCCGGCATTATGCCGGATGAGAGTACTCCGTTTGTATAACAGTTTTCGAGACATTCTCGTACGTGCCCGAGCAAGGCTTTCTTCATCTTTCCTCCAAGTCTGCTACTTTCCCTTTTTTCTTCTCCGGCTGATCGTCCTCCGGTGTCTTGACGGAAATGTCCCGGGTGTAATCCGGGCAGCGTTGTCCACCGTCGGGGATACAAAACTTTTTCTGACATTCTCCGCGCCACGCACAGATGACACAGTTTTGGATCTGCCGATTTACCGACATGTCCCTATTCTCCTTGGTTACCACAGTACGAGACCGGGGGGGGGGGAGCCCTGTCATCCCTCTATCGTTTTTCTGGTAAAAGTTTTATGGTACCTGTTTTACTTTTTTGTGGGGAACTGATAGATGATCTCATTCTTGCGAACGAAGCCGAAATCTTTTCTGGCAAGGCTCTCGAGGTAGCGGCGATCAGTTTTCAGCGCCTCAATTTCCCTCTTGAGCTGATCATTCTCAAGCTTCACGAGTGTTGTACGTTCCTGAAGGCCTTCTTTTTCACGGTTCAAGTGATAAATGCGCAGAAGGCCTCGTTCGCCAAAAACGGTGAAAGAGAGAAATATGAGGATAAACCCGGCAGGGATGTAATACATCCGCTTTTTCATAGGCTCCACTCTTATGCGTTAGATGCCAGTATACGAGAAAAATAATTGATTGTCTTTTTCAGTCCTGCATCAATATCTGTTGCCGGTTCCCAACCCAGTGTTTTCCTGGCAAAGGTGATATCCGGCTGCCGCTGTTTGGGATCATCAGAAGGCAGCGGCTTGAATACAATCCTGGATGAAGATCCTGTCAGGCTGATGATGCGTGTAGCAAATTCAAGGATTGATGTTTCAGTCGGATTGCCCATATTCATGGGGCCCGTAATGCCATCGCAATTCATCAACCGCAGCATGCCTTCCACCAGGTCGTCAACGAAACAGAAGGAGCGGGTCTGGCTGCCGTCTCCGTAAACGGTAATATCCTCGTTACGCAGGGCCTGGACAATAAAATTTGAAACAACGCGGCCGTCATTGAGGGCCATGCGCGGGCCATAGGTGTTGAAAATCCTGATTATCCGGATGTCTACCGCATTTTGCCGATGGTAATCCATCATCAGGGTTTCGGCAACTCTTTTACCTTCGTCATAACAACTTCTCAAGCCTATGGGGTTCACATTGCCCCAGTACTCCTCCGACTGTGGGTGAACCAGCGGATCGCCGTACACTTCGGAAGTTGATGCCTGAAGGATTCGCGCTTTGACTCGCTTGGCGAGACCCAGCATATTGATCATTCCCATCACGCTTGTTTTAATTGTCTTGACCGGATTGTACTGGTAATGGACGGGTGATGCGGGGCACGCTAAATTATAAATCCGGTCAACTTCCAGAAGTACCGGTTCAATTACATCATGACGAATCAGCTCGAAACGGTGACTGTCAAGAAGGTGGTCAATATTCTCTTTCCTGCCGGTATAGAAATTGTCAAGACAGAGGATGTCATTACCTTCTTTAACGAGTCTTTCGCAGAGATGTGAGCCGATAAAGCCGGCGCCCCCGGTAACCAGTATCCTCATTTTCTAGCCCCTTTCCGAGCTGAACTGCCTGCCGTTACGACCGATGGGAAAATATTCGAATCCGATATGCTTCATTCTGCGTGGCTCATAAAGGTTCCGGCCGTCAAAGATAACGGGCTTGATCAGGAGTTCAGCTATCCGCTCGAAATCAGGATTGCGGTACTCGTTCCATTCCGTAACGATCACCAGCACATCGGCACCTTCGAGTATCTCGTACTCGTTGGTACTATAGGAAATCCTTTCACCAAAGACCTTTTCCGCTTCCTTGAGCGCCGCCGGGTCGTGGACGCGAACCTTGGCACCCGCTTCCAGGAGCTGGTTGATGATAACAATGGATGGTGCCTCCCGCATATCATCGGTGCGTGGTTTGAAAGCAAGGCCCCAGAGGGCAATAGTCTTCCCTTCCAAGGGCGTTGCTGCCGCAGTGTCAGCTAAATAGGCAATAACTTTGCGGGGGAGGACCTGCTTCTGTCGCTCGTTGACCTCTTCCACTGCCTTCAACAGCAGGAAGTCATAGTGGTTTTCTTCGGCGGTCATTACCAAGGCCTTCACATCCTTGGGGAAACAGGAACCTCCGTAACCGACTCCGGGAAAAAGGAAGTCGTAGCCGATGCGGGAATCCGAGCCGATACCTTCGCGTACCGCCGTGACATCTGCACCAAGGGCTTCACAGAGGTTTGCTACCTGGTTCATGAAGGAGATCTTGGTGGCGAGCATGGCATTGGCGGCGTACTTGGTCATCTCCGAGCTTCGCACATCCATTACGATGATGCGGTTGGTCCTGCGCATGAAAGGGGCATACAGCTCCTTCATGATCTCGGCAGTGCGCACATCATCGACACCGATCACCACCCGGTCCGGCTTCATGAAATCATCAATGGCAGCTCCTTCCTTCAGGAACTCGGGATTGGAGACCACATCAAATTCGATATTTACGTTCCGTGCTTCTAGCTCTTCACGGATCGCTTTCCGCACCAGGTCGGCGGTACCCACCGGAACGGTGGATTTGTTGACGACAATTTTGAAGCTTTCCATGGCGCGGCCAATTTCCCTGGCCACGGTGGTGACATGCATCAGGTCAGCGGAACCATCCTCTCCCGGTGGAGTTCCAACAGCGATAAACTGGAGGAGCGAACTCTTTACCGCCCCCGCAAGATCAGTGCTAAAGGTCAATCGGCCTTCTTCAGTATTTCTGAGGATCAGTTCCTTCAGGCCAGGTTCGTAGATGGGGATAATCCCGTTATTTAAGCCTTCGATCTTTGCTTCATCAATGTCAACGCAAGTAACAGTATTGCCGCTCTCGGCAAAGCAAGTACCAACAACCAGACCGACATAGCCGGTGCCAATAACACAAATCTTCATAGATAAGGAACCTCAAGAAAAAACGGAAGTCGGGACCTCCGTGGATTAAATACTGAGTATGGGTGATATGCAAGAAATAAGAACAGAGAGGCAACCATCATCTTTATGCACTTCTTATAGCATAGAAAAGTGTCATCCTGCCAGAAATTTCCGAAAGAAATAACAGGTTTGTGTGTGATCTGTGTTATGGGCGAGTAGATTGATTGTTGCGCAGTTGTGGGCCAAAAGATAACGTAAATTTTTCGGAGATGTAAGA
>JAQUHM010000316.1 GCA_028683595.1 Geobacteraceae bacterium
ATACCCCCAGTATGTCACGATACTTCCAAAGAAGGCATTTTGCTCTCTGATGAAGCGGCTACCGGCACCTTTAAAAACAAACCTCTGTCGGTACTGTTTGTCGTCCATGGGTTCCCGCCGGCGTGCGTCGGTGGTGTAGAGGTGTATACCAGGAACTTGGCCATCGAGGCGGCATCCAGGGGGATAGATGTTACAGTCCTTTATCCGGTCAAATCAAAAAGGCATTTGTACTCTTTCTTCTCGGAGACCGTTGACGGCTTGAGATTGACCAGCTTCCATGTTCCGCCGGGCCGTATATGGACCAACATTGTTTCTGACGAAATCGACAGGGCCTTTGGCGGTTTTCTCAGGGACCTCGATTTTGATATTGTCCATTTCCATCATATTTTTCATCACCTCTCCCTGTCGATGGTTGAAGTCGCCATCAAGTCGGACGTCCCGGTAGCCGTAACACTCCATGACTTCTGGTTCATCTGCCACTGCGCCCAACTATTTGTCGAGGATAACATGTCAGTCTGCTCCGGACCTGAAACCTCCAGCAAATGCGCCGATTGCATCTCTCTGGCCGGGTCGGTTCCCGGTATTGAACGGGCCGACCTTGAGCAGGTCATCGCTTTTCGCCATGAATATGCGCGCAGACTCCTGGCATACGTTGACCTCCTTTTTGCTCCATCGCGATTCGTCGCTGATACCTTCGACAAACACGGGTTCGGTGGAGGGCGAATCGTGGTTGCGCCACTCGGCATTGGAAAGATTGCCGTGCGGCGCTCAAAGCCAGGCAGAAATCCCATATTTGGATATATTGGGACGATCCAACCGCTCAAGAATGTAAAAATGCTTTTGAGGGCGTTTTCCGCAACACACGGGGAAGCAACGCTTCGTATCTACGGAGGTGGAAATAATTACTGGATCAAGGATTTGAGGGATAGTATTACCGACCCGCGCATTACATACCACGGAAGCTACGTATTCGAGAAGCTGCCGGAGATATTTGCCGATATCGATATTCTCATAGTGCCATCCTTGATCGAAAGCTTTTGTCTCACGGTGCGTGAGGCTCTGTCGGCCGGAATTCCAGTAGTGGCGGCAAGGACGGGAGGGATACCGGAAATCGTAACAGACGGAGTGAACGGGTTTCTTTTCGATCCCAGCGACGAGGGGTGTCTCACTCGTATTTTACAGAGATTCATCTCCGACGGTGATCTCCTCCGAAAGCTTGACGCAAAGGCCCTGCCGGTAATGACCATCGCCGGTGACGCCTCTTTTCTCCTTTCACAGTACAACATGATCATGAATCAGTCAAAACTGGCAAATAAGGGAGCTCTTCCGGAATTCAAAAACGAGATGGAAAATTTGCATAGGGGAATTGGGTTGAAGGATCTGTCCCAAAAAATGGAACGGGAATATTTGATATTCAAATACGGCTCAAAAACCAGGACGGAATTCAAGATATTTAATAGAAAAGTAAAGAGTAAATTGAAATACCTGTTCTCCTACTCCCGATGATCAGCGCCAATAGAAGTGAACCCGACTTTCGAGACAGTTCAGACTGTTGCAAAAGTTTGAGACTGAAGCGCCCTTGGGGACGCCCTTCACATATTCACATTTGTGAAAAAGGGATGTCCCAACTTGCACTTTGACCGTGTCCGGTCAATGAGGCTGCCCGGCAGGTCAAGTGCGGTCACGTTGATCAATGTTGTTTCTATATCAAGGCTAATGTGTTGCGTCAAATTGATATTTATAATAAGCTGCCAGATGGAAAGTATAGAGTGGTAATAGCCGGACCTGGTCAACAACGAGTTATGCATTAGAGCCAAAAAAATATGTAGCCTGAGCTTTTCAGGCGTCATTTGGCAGCAGGTACAGTGATGAGCAAAGACAAAAAAAAGTTATCAAACGACTTGCATCTCGAAGCGGACTTCAATGAAGCAACCCAATTATTGGAGGGGAAATCCGAACTTCTGGACAACCTCATGGACTCGATGGGAGATGGTCTGAGTGTACAAGACAAGCACATGAGGATCATCTACCAAAACAAGTTCATGGTCGACAACTTCGGGGCACATGTCGGGGAGCTCTGCTACAAGATCTATGAGAATCGGGATGAGATCTGCGACGGGTGCCCGATTACTGAAGCCTATCGTACAGGAAAGGTCACCAGGGTCTTGCGCATGGCTACCACCAAAGAAGGAGAGAAATTTCGCTTTGAGAACATTGCTTCGCTACTCCGGAACGACCGGGGAGAAATCGTTGCCGGCATGGAACTGGTTCGTCTTGTGGAGGACAGGGAACGGGCCTTGGACGAATTGCGGGCAGCAGTGGAAATGCTCATGCAGGCGAAGGCTGTTTACGAAAACAGCAGCGAAGGCATCATGGTGGTGGATCATGACAATCATATTGTTTCGGTCAATCCGGCATTCGAGTCCATTACCGGCTATAGTGCCGAAGATGTCAACGGAGTTAATCCAAAGATTCTCAGTTCCGGACGTCAGCCGGCAGAGTTCTATGCGGAGATGTGGCGTTCTCTCACTGAGGCAGGTACCTGGCGCGGTGAACTATGGAACCGGCACAAGGATGGCCATGTCTACGCGCTGTCGATGGGCATTGACACCGTCCTCCACGAGGACGGTAGGCTGAAACAACGCGTATGCATCTTTACCGATATCACGGAAAAGAAACTGGTTGAACAGCGCATAGAGCACATGGCGCAACATGACGCACTCACCAATTTGCCAAACCGTGCGCTTTTTGCAGACCGACTGCAACATACCATGGCCATAGCGAAACGGAATCAGAGCCACTTTGGACTGCTCAATATCGATCTTGATCATTTCAAAGCGGTCAATGATTCGCTCGGACATGCCGCCGGTGACACATTACTCCAGATGGTTGCCAAGCGAATGTGCAACTGCGTGCGCGAATCGGACACGGTGGCACGCATGGGTGGCGATGAGTTTGCGGCGCTGCTTACGTCCCTTCATTCACGACAGGATGCACTGCTCGTAGCGGAAAAGCTCCGAGCAGCACTGGAGGCACCTTTCGAACTCGAGGGACAACAACTGAATATTTCCTGCAGCATCGGTGTTTCCTTTTACCCGGAAGATGGATCGAGTGAAGACGTTCTGACTCAAAGAGCTGACCAGGCCATGTACCTGGCCAAAAGCAGTGGTCGTAATCGGATCTGTTCCACGAATACGGCCTGTTAGTGCCTTGGAGTTGAGTTGGGACACAGCTTTTGCATCTGCCACTTTTTTACTTGACCCGTCTATTGCTTCATACTTTAGCCTTGTTTTTGTCACGGCCATGACACAACCAAATTCGAGACAAAAGGAGTAGACGATGAAACACAAGGTAACGGTTGATGAATGGGTAAAGCGGTTCCGAGCGATCGGCCTGGATGAAGCAGCAATGCAGCATTGGCACAGGCTGTTCGAAAAGGAGAACCCTGAAGGTCACCAAAGCTTTCTGGAATGGTTAGGATTGCCGGCGGAGAAGATAACAGAAATTCGTCAAAGGTAGGCTTGTACTAGACTGCCCCCAAAGAATTATTGGGGGCAGTCACTCGTTAAATTGGATCGAGGGTTCTAATGTTCCGAATTACTGAGCTTGCACGACAGTTTAATCTTTCGCGCAGCACCTTGCTGTATTACGACCACATTGGATTATTGACACCTTCGGTACGAAGTGAAGCAGGCTATCGTCTATACTCTTTAAATGACCGGGACAGGTTGGCGACAATCTGTAGCTTTCGTCAAGCCGGATTGACCATTGAAGATATTCGACGCATCTTATCCATGGAAGCAGATGACAATGGAGAGGTTTTACAACGTCGCATGCGTGAACTTGGAGTAGAAATCCGCACCTTGCAGACTCAACAGCATTTACTTGGGAAAATGTTGCAGGTTCAGTCACTTGGAGAGCTACCGGTTACCGTTGATAAGCAGGCATGGATACAAATGCTTCGTGCAGCAGGGATGGATGAAACTGCCATGAAAATCTGGCATACCGAGTTTGAGCGCCGAGCACCTGAGGCCCACCACCAATTTCTTCTCGCACTTGGAATCTCAGAAAATGAGGCACTTTATATTCGGAAACTTTCGGCGGAAGAGCAGAACGGATGAATAGCTGAAATGAGATTCTGTTTAACACTTTTTATGGCCTTAGAGCTATGTTTTCCCCTGCAAAAAAGGGCTTCTAAGAATGGAAAGAGCAAAACGACATCATATTCCGGGACAGGTGTGGCACATTACCCATCGTTGCCACAAAAAGGAATCTCTCTTGAAATTTGCCAAAGACAGGAGACGCTGGCATTCCTGGCTCTTTGAAGCAAAGAAACGCTTTCGGCTTGAGAATCCGCAACTGCAGTTGAACGAAATGAACAACTGATCCGCTGCCTGGCTTATATCGATCCCAACATGATTCGCGCCGGAGTGGTAACTCATCCATCAGAATGGGAAATGAGCGGTTAAACCCGGACAACAGCTATTCTGGGGATGTTTTCTTCACAGATTCAATGGGTTAGCTTGACACGGTAGGGATGTCGGTTACCCGGCACCCCCCGTACAGATCCGTACGTGCAGAATTGCTGCATACGGCTCCTGCCTCGGGTCAGACGCAGAAGCGTTGCTCCGGATATGGGTGTACT
>JAQUHM010000317.1 GCA_028683595.1 Geobacteraceae bacterium
AGAAAAACCTCATCAGGATGCCATAGGAACAAATCAGGGAGTTTTTCAAGGCCCTGATAGTATTTGGACAGCAACCCTTGAGGGCTCACCACTTACTCACAGCTGGTCACCAATGTTCATATTTCACGATTCGATCCACAGGAAGGCGGTTCTTTGCATTGACTGACGGGTCGGATGGATAGCCTAGCAGCATTAATACTATTACTCGTATTTCGACCGGAATATTAAGAATTTCTTTCACTTTTTTATCATCAAACAGCCCGATCCAGCAACTTCCCAAGCCTAGGTCCACGGCAGCAAGGCTCATATGATCAAGAGCGATCGCCACGTCTATCTGATAACAAGGCGGCCCTCCCCATCTCATGGTCTGCCCATCCGTCTCTGCGCAGGCAACAATCACTACAGGGGCTTCCGTCACAAATGCTTGGCCCCCGGCGACAGCAGCGAGCTTTTTAATCGTATCAGGCTCACGTACTATCACGAATCTCCACTCCTGGAGATTGGCGGCAGAAGGGGCGAGCCGAGCCGCTTGTAGGACGTCATCAAGCTTTTCATCTTCAACCGTTTTGGCAAGAAAAGCACGAACACTCTTCCTTGCTTTAATCGCATCCATAACATCCATAAATACCTCTCACTTTAAAAACGTGACGTCTTTTGAGATAATGCCTGTTAGTAGAAAATAGACTCCTCCCTTATGGCACTACTTACCCAAAAGTTTAATATAATCTTCAACAGTGTGAAAACCGGCCAGCGCCCCTTCTTCACAAATGACGAACGGCACTCCCACAATCCCCAACTTCTCGGACATATGCCAGTCTGAGTCGACTGACTCCGCAAAAAGACCTTTCTCAAGGACAAGGGTCACCTGGTCCGCAGGGAGACCTGCCGTACTAGCAATATTTTTCAATTCCGCTAACTGAGCAATGTTGCGTCCTTCGCTGAAATATGCATGGAAAACCGATATACGAAACAGATCTCCCTTGCCCATTGACTCTGCCCACTTGCCCAGTTCATGTGCTCGACGGCTATTGGACACTGTCTTTCTATTTTCGACCAGCTGCAAACCCAGTTCCTCTGCTGCACTCCTCATACGGTCTTTTCCGCTACCGGAATTCGGTTTCTGGCCCGGAAACAATTCTGATAACTCGATTCCCTGCTCGGGAATTTCTGGGTACAGTGAAAATGCCTTCCAGTCGACAACAATTCCGTATTCCTTTTGAACTCTGTCTATACTAACGGTATTCAGGTAGCACCATGGGCAGATATAATCGAAGAAAACCTCTAACTTGGGATTATGGTTCATTTGTCGTCCTCCTGATTGTTAGGGGGAAGCATCAGCTGGGAATTCCATCAGATGCTTTACCTGGAACTGGATGGAATGTCGTCTTTCAGCTCGGCTGAAATTCTCCTGACAAATTAATTCTTCTTTCGCTATGGGATACCTTTCGACTTGATAGTTAAAACCGCACGTTCGACCCGTTCCATAGCATCACCAGCTTCCTCCTCGATGCCTCTCACCGCATAGAAGATAAGGGCGTTAAGATGCCGGTCATATAACCCCCAAGAACGGACACACTCTACATACCCTTCATGCATATAACGGCATAATAGATATCGCGCCCTTTCAAGCAATGACAATTCCTGGTAGGTTTCGATCTGTTTAAGAAACCTCCCTCGATCTGCGCAAAGCTGCCCACTCAAAGTCAAGGCGTTCGTCAACTGAAGCGTCTCGAATGAGCAATCAAACTTGATGCCCTCTATGAGTCGCCTGAGTTCCTCCACATTCTGGTCTTCCGTGGGGGGCGTAAAATCACCCGCTTTCCATTTCTTATACAATGGTGAACCTTCCAGTACCGCGAGGCTCCTCACCCTGACCTCCGTGGGTCTTATTTCGTTGAGGACTCGAATTGTCTCCTGGATATGGCGGTCTGCAAAGCGTTTCTCTGCCCCCGCGAGACCTGGCATCACAAAAGCAGCCACGCAGATCCCAGCGTCAATAAGCTTGCGGCATCCTGAGATGTGCTCTTTTTTGGATACCCCTTTTTTCATGTAACGCAAGACATCGTCGCAGCCCGACTCGATCCCCACATAGCACCATGAAAGGCCTGCGTCATGGAGTTCCTTTAGTCCTTCCAGCGTCAACTTGTCGCAGGTAAGGGACCTCGCATAGCAGGAAATGTGCTCCACGGAGGGAAACGTTTTCCTTAGGTAGTGCAGAATATGGAGAAGGTCAGCGGGCTTCATCGATAAGGCATTCGCATCCTGAAGAAAGACATTTCTTGCCCCGTGAGTCATCCAGTTAGCCACATTGCTCAAGGTACGGAAAGCCTTCCATTGCGCCTCCGTCACTTCCAATGGGTATTTGCCGTAAACGACGGGGCTGAGTTTTATCTGCTTATCAATCACAGCCCTGTTAACGGAACCGCCAAAGCCCATGTCCCAAGATGTCTTTTCCAGTGACTCATAAGTTCGCAGCACAACAGTAATATCTGCCTCGATTTCGGGCAGGGTCCGGATTGAGAAGGTCCGCCCTTTATAGAACGGGCAGAAGAGGCATTGATTCCAGGGGCAATTGCTGCTGACCCTGAGTATCAATGACTCGCCTTCCCCGACAGGCCCCATAGGTCCCATCTCCATTGTGTAGTTTTCTGGTCGTTTTGAATTCATATAGTAAAGTTAAGACGAAGACGCAAAACTTATCGCTTTTTGCGTCTTCGTCTCTCCTGTTTTCTGGATTTACAGTAACGCCTTCACAGCTCCCAGAGTCGCATCGTAATGTGGTCGGAAAGCTCCTTGACACGTTCTATGTAGCGGATCGTATCAGTCTCATCCACCACAAAGATCGCTCTGGCCATGAGTTTGAGTTCACTAATAAGCACACCGTAATCGGCTGCCATGGAACGTTCCTGATAGTCGGAAAGGGTTTTCACCCGGTCTACCCCCGCGGCACCGCACCAGCGGCCTTGAGCAAATGGGAGGTCCATACTGACAGTCAGTACGACAACCTTATCCGGAAAGGCGGCCGCCTCCTCGTTGAGCCTACGAGTTTGAATGTCGCAAACAGACGCGTCGAGCGTGGGAACCGTGCACAACAATTTGATTTTTCCCTTGAAATCAGCCAGGGTGACTGGTGACAAGCCATTATCTACCACCCGAAAGTCTGGCGTTTTGTCACCCACATTAAGTTCCGGTCCGAGCAAGGTAAGCGGGTTCCCCTGAAATGTAGCAATCCCTTTTCTTTCTTCCATTTTGTCCTCCTCGCGTTCATGTTTTTAAATTGGCAACTATTGTGCCAAGGTGAATAAATGTTCTTGCAGTATTGAATCTAACATATAGCTCCTTCATGCATGTGAAACTCTACGATTTCATCTGTTGGAAATGATGCAGGTGGCATTATAGACCGGTCTAAGTATAGTTAGTTAAAATAAAGGGATAGATTTATATTTCTTCTTCTTTTTGAGTCAAAAACTTATCGAAATACAAATGGATAAAATTCTTTAATGGTTCGGTTGATTTTTTTACCTTTGCACGAAGCAGGGCACCTTCATATGATGTGATCATATTTTCAGCCAGCATTTCAGGGTCGAAATCTGCGGAGATAGTTTTTTCTTTCTGTGCTTCAAGAAGAACACCAGAGAAAGCCATGACCCAATGTTGCCATGCTTCATCGAGCCGCTGCCTGAAAGGTTCACAGGTATCAGCCATTTCCAAGCTCAGATTGGCGAGTAAGCACCCTCCGTTACAATTATTCGTTTCTACAATTTCAATAAATTTCTCAAAACAATTCTTGATACGTTTTAGAGGTTTTAATGAAACGTCCTTTAAAACAGTCTGCATAATGTCATCCAATTGTTCTGCAAAATTGTCGATTATCGCTAAGCCAAAATCTTCTTTACTGGAAAAGAAGTTATAAAAGGTACCCTTCGGAACATTGGCATGCTTCAATATTGCTTCCACGCCAGTCCCGTTAAATCCTCGTTGTAATACGATTTCTAGTCCAGCTTGAATAATAGTGTCTTTGCTATGTCTTTTTCTCATGTTGCCTAGCTTAGACCGGTCGTTCTAAGCTGTCAAGTTATTTTTACCATGGTGTTAAATTTTTTGGGGCCGACAGAGAAATTTAATATTGAAGCGATATTTTTTCTTCCCAGTGCCCAGATCCGTCCGCGCTGGGGAGCCATACTCCAAAAGTGGGACTTTTCTTGATGAAAAGCCCCACTTTTTTATTGAAAAGCCCTATTCCTTCTCGTATGTCGTCTCTCCCGTATCATTTTCTCCCTTTCTGTCGAATGCACTCCTGAACTCCACATTTTGCCGGAAAGAAAGCTCTACTTTTGATCTGTCTCTTTTTAAGGTAAGCTTACAAGGAATCACGCGTTTCCAAAAGACACAAAACTGATTGTTGCACCCTAGTTTTGGAGGTTAAAAACATGTCGAAACTTTTCGAACAAACCAGTATAAAGTCTCTATCGCTTGCCAATCGATTTGTCCGCTCCGCTGCTTGCGAAGGAATGGCGGAAACGGATGGGTCTTGTTCTCCGAAGCTTATCGATCTTATGGTGAAGCTGGCGGAAGGCGGGGTGGGACTCATCATTACCGGCCATGCCTAGGTGAGCAGAGAGGGACAGGCGGGGCCGT
>JAQUHM010000318.1 GCA_028683595.1 Geobacteraceae bacterium
TCTGGTGCCGCCCGGAGGGTATTCCGGGTACAATGCCTTTCATTCCATTCCAGCTCCGGAAGTGATTGAACAAATCAAGGACCTGCTGGGGGGCAAGGGCTGGAAAGGATGTCTGACGCTCTGGGATATTACCGAAAATCGCGCACGGCTGATTGCCGGGTCTCCGTTGCAGAAATTCAATGAATCAGCAGGGAGAGAATAGCAAAAAGCATGCGGCTTGAACCGGCGCCGTCTGCTTCCAAGCTATCTGCAGAGAAGTTTGTAGGTGGCTTTGTTGAGCGGATTTCCGATCAGGGGATATTCTTCCGGTGAATTGTACTGTTCGTCCATCGTGAGGAATTCCCCGGATGTGTCAAAAGGAACGACTGCAATTGCAAACAGCTTGGTATCGGTGCAGTTTGCGGTGAATTGAATTTTCTTCCCGCCGATTCCGTTTTCCGGGGAAACATACTCCCATCTGACCCAGACGGAAGGGTTGCCCTTGAAGGGTGAAAAAGAGAGAAAATCATACGAGGCAATAACGTTACCTTCTTCTTTGTACAACTGCCAATCCGCATTGGCTACTCCTGTCATGAAAAGCAGCGCCAGCAGAAAACACGCCGAACGTAACATACTGCACCTCCTCTGTGTCGTGTAATGGTATATGGTTCCGTGCTTGCCTTCAGGTGATCCTGTATGCCCGGGTTTTCAGAAATTCCTTCGGGATATCAACTGTCCGGTATCGGAACGAATGAAAAGTCTTGACGATTACGGATATCAGGAAACGCTCCACTCGAGTATACCGAAGTTTGCGACGATTGTCGGGGTTAAATAACGCTGCAGCGTTGATTGTGCCGGGAGTAAATGCCATCATGGTAGTAGATAGGGGGGAGGTTATGGTTCGCGAAGGGGATCTGGTTGCCATCTTCAACAGTATCTACCGGGTTATGAAGGCTGAAAAGCTGTTGAAAGAGCATCGTCTGGATATGTTGTTGATTCCGGTTCCCCGCTCCCTTGCTTCCGATTGTGGCCTTGCGATTCGATATGCGGAGGCTGACCACCAGTCAATTTCTGCCGTTCTAGCCGGGGCCGAACTTCTTCCCGAGCAGCTATATCGCTTCAACGATGAAGCTTTTGTTCTGGTAACGGATACTTCTTCCAGCGAGACCTGACCGGAGCTACAGGAATTTGCTCTTTCAATGATGAATCTGGAGCATAAAGCGGGATTGATCTGGCCAGTATGCAGGAAGCGCTATAGCAGCAAAAAAGGGAAATGCGGCGCAGGAAAGAGCTGCATTGTCCGTAGCCTTTTCCCTTGACATTCGAAATGATGTGCTATATAAACAACAGGCGCGTGGGGCTGTGGGTGTTTTTACCTTGCAGCCTGTTCTTTCAAAGTGTCAGACGTCGAACTCATACAAGTATTTATGCCTCTTTGGTGTGCCCGGAGAGGTATTTTTTACGGTATCTTTTCCAGTATGTAAAGTTTGGCGGTGTAGCTCAGCTGGTTAGAGCATACGGCTCATATCCGTAGTGTCCGGGGTTCAAGTCCCTGCACCGCCACCATAATCCCCCTCTTTCCACGGAAAGGAGGGGTTTTTTCGTTTCTGAGTTTTTTGCAGTTGCGGGGAGAGCTGAAAGCGCCATTCGGGTTGCTTTACCGAGTTCGAGCTTTCCGGGAGGATTCACTGCAAACGGATCCATTGCTGAGAAAAATTTCCGAAACTATTCGGGAAAATTTGCTGTTTTGCCAGGGCGACACTGTGGTCGTTGCCGTGTCCGGAGGTGCGGATTCCGTTGCCTTGCTGGATATCCTCACTTCGATGAGAAAGCTGAGTCTTAACCTTGTGGTTGCCCACCTGAATCATGGTCTAAGGGACAAGGAATCGGATGATGATGCGGCTTTTGTCAGGGAACTTTCCGCACGCTACCGGCTTCCCTTTGAATTGCAGCGGGTGGATGTGAAGGAAGTCAGCAAGGAGCGTAAACTGTCCCTGGAAGAAGCTGGTCGGAAAGCCCGCTATGAGTGGTTTGACATGGTTGCAAGATCCTGTTCCGCTCGATCAATAGCATTGGGACATCATGCGGATGATCAGGCGGAAACCTTTCTCCTCAGGCTTTTTCGAGGCTCCGGTATCACCGGGCTCGCAAGTATGCGCCTTCTGTCCTCAGGCAGGTATGTGAGACCTCTTTTGATGCAGACGCGAGATGAAATTCTTGCCTATCTGGAAAGGCGTGGGCTTTCGTATCGCCATGACAGGAGCAATGATGAGACAGTGTTTCTCCGCAACCGCATTCGTCATGAATGCCTCCCTTATCTGAGAACATTCAATCCGGCCATCAGCGAACGATTGAATAATGCCGCGGAAATTCTGGCTGCTGATGAAACAGTTCTGGAAACGCTTATCGATCAACGGTTTCCCCGCCTTTCACGTAGTGATTCCGACGGAGTTGTCCTTGATCTGAAGGCAGTACGAGCAGAGCTGCCGGGTCTGCGTTTTCGCTTTTATCGTCGAGCACTGCTGCTCCTGAGGGGAGACCTGGCCCGTATTGCCACGACTCATCTGAAAAAGATTGACCAGCTTGTGCATTCCTCCAGAACTCAGGGACAGCAATCGCTCCCGGGTGGCTTCACGGTGATGCGCTGCTACGATACGCTTCATTTTCTGCCAGCAGGAAAAGAGTCGGGGAGCGAATCATGGGAGATCCGGATTGAAGGTCCCGGACGCTATGCACTTCCTGATGGGGGCACTATTTCCGTCCGCCTGACTGAGCCACCGGTAAACTGGGGTTCCGTGCCTTTGTCACGCGCCTATTTTGACCCGGCTATTGTTCCTTTCCCGTGGACGTTGCGGACTTTTCAACCCGGGGACCGGTTCCGTCCTTTCGGAATGGGGGGGACCAGGAAGATAAAGGACTTCTTTATCGACAGGAAGATCCCCCTGTTTTTGCGACGACGGATACCGCTCCTTTTTTCCGGTGAAGAACTCATATGGGTCTGTGGTCTTAGGGTTTCAGAATCAGGGCGAGCGCAGTTGGGAACTCAGGAGGTCGCAGAGGTTGAAATTCCCGACTTTACCCAGTATAGTGCTTGTAAAACGGCAGGTCGTATGGTATTTCATCATTAGATTGTTATATGCGTTCTGCCTTTCTGTGCGCCGTGTTCTCGGCGTGCATAGAGTTGGTTTCCAACCGGAAATGGTTCTATTTTGCCCTGGCTGTATATATTTTTCGGTTTGCTTTTGTGACGTGCTTAGGCGCTCCTCATGTAAGCTGTTGATATTATTGCCAAAAATAAATCCCCTGTTTCCGTATTAAAAACCTACACTGCCTCATCCGGCATTTCCGGATGTACTTAGTTACCGGGGGTTCCATTGAATCAATTTCATAAAAATCTTGCACTGTGGCTTGTCATCGTACTGATGATGATCCTTGTCTTCAATCTTTTCAACAAAACCCAAACGGGTCAGGAAAAAACGAATTATACCGAATTCATTGCTGCTCTTGATGCAGGAAAGGTATCCACCGTTACGCTACGTGGTAGCGAGATTCTCGGCAAGTATACCAGTGGCAAGGAGTTCAGAACCTATAAGCCAGAAGATCCATCTCTGACCCAGAAACTGCTGGACAAGAAGATACCCGTGACGGCAGAACCCGCGGAAGACAAGGTTCCCTGGTTTTCGATGCTTCTGTCCTGGTTCCCTCTGATTCTTCTGGTTGCCGTATGGATTTTCTTCATGCGCCAGATGCAGTCCGGCGGCGGAAAGGCAATGGCCTTCGGCAAGAGCCGGGCAAAACTTTTGACCGAGGCACAGGGGAAAATAACCTTCGAAGACGTGGCTGGTGTGGATGAGGCCAAGGTAGAGCTTGAGGAGATTATTTCTTTCTTGAAGGACCCGAAAAAATTCACCAAACTTGGCGGCAGGCTTCCTAAAGGAGTACTGCTGGTGGGACCGCCGGGAACCGGCAAGACGCTTCTTGCACGTGCTATCGCTGGTGAGGCGGGAGTTCCTTTCTTCTCCATTTCCGGGTCCGATTTTGTTGAAATGTTTGTCGGTGTCGGTGCAAGCCGTGTTCGCGACCTCTTTGTTCAGGGTAAGAAGAATGCCCCCTGTATTATCTTTATCGACGAAATCGATGCAGTAGGACGCCATCGCGGCGCCGGACTTGGTGGCGGCCATGACGAGCGCGAACAGACCCTTAACCAGTTGCTCGTCGAAATGGACGGCTTCGAGTCCAATGAAGGAGTCATTCTCATTTCCGCCACCAACAGACCGGATGTACTGGATCCGGCTCTTCTTCGTCCCGGCCGTTTCGATCGGCAGGTTGTGGTTCCACGGCCTGATGTCAAGGGCCGCGAGGCGATCCTGAAGATACATTCCCGCAAGACACCCCTTGCGCCAAGCGTCAACCTTTCGGTCATTGCCCGCGGAACCCCAGGATTTTCCGGTGCGGATCTTGCCAATGTTGTCAATGAAGCGGCCCTTCTTGCGGCGCGCAAGGACAAGAACCTGGTCGAGATGGAGGATCTGGATGATGCCAAGGACAAGGTCCTGATGGGTGTCGAACGCCGGAGCATGGTTATTTCCGAAGATGAAAAGAAAAATACCGCGTACCACGAAGCCGGACATAC
>JAQUHM010000319.1 GCA_028683595.1 Geobacteraceae bacterium
CCCTGGTTTCCGAGATCATGCTCCAGCAGACACGGGTTGAGCGGGCCATTGAGAAGTACCGGGAATTTCTTGCTGCATTTCCCGACTTCGCCACCCTTGCCCAGGCTCCCCTGCGAGAGGTTCTGCACGTTTGGCAGGGCCTCGGCTACAACCGCCGGGCCATGGCTTTGCAGGAAGCGGCAAAAATGGTGGTCAATGACTTCAACGGTGTTCTTCCCGAAACACAGGAACATCTGCGAACCCTGCCCGGTATCGGGGTCTATACTGCCGGGGCAATCGCGGCATTTGCCTTTCATCAGCCCGTGATCTTCATCGAAACCAACATCAGGGCGGTATATATCCACTGTTTTTTCCAGGACAGGCAGGACGTGAAGGACAGCGAAATCATGCCGCTCGTCCAGGCTACTCTCGACAGGTCAAATCCGAGAGAATGGTACTACGCCCTGATGGATTACGGCGTCATGCTGAAACGAACCCACACCAACCCTTCGAGAAAAAGCGCGCACCATTCTCGCCAGAGCCGATTCGAAGGTTCTGATCGGCAGATACGGGGAAACATTCTGAAGTTCCTTCTTCGAAAACCGCTCTCAGAAAAAGAAAAAATTTCCCGGGAACTGCAAGAGGACCCGCAACGGCTGGAAAGGATCCTGGAAGGCTTGGAAAAGGAGGGATTTATCGCCAGAAAGGGGGCAGAATACACCATTGCAGAGTAATTCCGTGGCAGTGAAGACACTCCAGATTACCTTCAAGAAAATAATACCTGAGCCCCTTGCAAGCCCAGACTTGCCATGATAAGCTTGAAGTCAGGAAAGGAGGCGATGATTCACGACCGTTATCTCACAACCTATAAGAAGTGCAGATGTCGGGCGGGATGAAAATCCTTCCTGAATTTCCCCCAGACCCGGGGAACAGTTAATCAAGAAATGACGAAAGGCTGGGAGCGGGATGCTCCTGGCCTTTTGTATATGCAGACTCAATGAAAAGGAGAACCGATATCGCCAGCGATTTTGATGAAATCATTGAACGGAGGGGCACCTCCAGTGAAAAATGGGATCGCTATCAGGGAAAGGACATTATCCCGCTCTGGGTAGCCGACATGGACTTCCGCTCACCCCAACCGATTTTAGATGCCCTGCAGAAAAGGGTTGACCATGGTATTTTTGGTTACACCCGCCCGTCAGAAGGACTGGCAGAAGCGGTAATCGGGCATTTGAAGGCTGAATACGACTGGAGCATTGATGAAGACTGGATTGTCTGGCTGCCAGGATTGGTAACCGGCCTCAATCTTGCCTGCCTGGCTGTTGGGGATGACGGAGATGACGTTCTCAGCGCTGTGCCGGTCTACCCCCCCTTCCTCAGCGCACCACGTAATTCCCTTCGCAACCTGGTTACCACACACCTGGTAGAAGACGGGAACCGATGGGTTTTCGACTTTGCCGACATGGAGCGGGCAATCACCGGCAGAACCCGGCTTTTCCTCCTCTGCAATCCCCATAACCCGGTGGGGCGCGCATTCAGCCGGGAAGAGCTTTGCACTATCGCTGACCTGTGCCAGCGTCACAGGCTCTTCATCTGCTCCGACGAGATTCACGCCGGCCTGATACTGGACAAAGACAAAGAGCACATCCCCATCGCCACCCTCTCCACGGAAACCGCGTCCCGCACCATCACCCTCCTTGCCCCGAGCAAAACCTTCAACATACCGGGCCTCGGCTGTGCCCTTGCCGTCATACCCGATCCGGGGCTTCGCGGGCACTTCTGCCAAGCCATGGCAGGCATCGTGCCGTCGGTTAACGCCCTCGGCTTTACCGCTGCGCTCGCAGCTTACCGTGACTGCAAGGTCTGGCATCGGGAACTTCTCGAGTACCTGAGAGGAAACCGTGACCTGGTTCATCAGGCCATCAATGGAATCAAAGGGCTCTCTATGCACCATCTGGAAGCAACCTATCTGGCTTGGATCGATACCAGAAAAAGCGGTATCCATGACCCGACCTCGTTCTTCGAACAGGCCGGAGTCGGGCTATCGCGAGGCAGCGACTTTGGCGATCCCGGTTTCGTCCGCCTCAATTTCGGCTGCCCGCGCCCGCTGCTCCGGAAAGCCCTGGACAGGATCGGTGCAGCCTTAGGCACAAAAGTTTCCTGACCGGAAATCCAACTGCTGACCGATTAAAATTACGGATCCCCGATAAAGACATTCGGGGATGACAATCTTGCCAGGTAGTTTCCATCCGGGAACTCCGGATGAAGAACTGCTGGTTTCCGATTTGGAAAGCGGGGATTTATTCATCTGGCAAGGAACTCGAGGGTTTGCGCGGAGGCGTACGTTGGTACGCCGCACAAGCAAAGCCGAAGATTGACACCGCCAGGGGGATACAGCACCCTTTCCGGACGGAAACTAGGTATTAACGAGGTTCCGTTTTCTCGGTTTTACTCTGACGACCTGGTTACCAATGTTTTCATATAGGCAGTCAAATCCTGCATCTCTTCGCCCTTGGGGTCAATGGCCTTTCCACCCAAGGCATTCTCTATGCAGATATTGATAACCTCAACCAGGCTCATATTGTCCTTTCCCGAAAAATTGAAACTTTTACGCTCGAACAGATCGCTGCCCAGGCCCTCACCACCCTCGTGGCAGCTTGAACAGCTTTTCCCTGTTGTGCCGCCGCCAAGGTCCGGACTTTCAAAAAGTGCTTTTCCCTTGTCTACGTTGGCAGCATAGGCCAGGCCAAAGCTCCCCGCCATCATCAGTGCGGCAACAATAACAGATAGTTTCTTCATTGCTGACCTCCATGTTCTGCATGTTGAAGCTTCCCACAGGATTACCTTCCATGCCCTAAGTCTAATACAAGGTGTTTTTATTACGAGTCCCTCTCGGGGGAAAAGTTCCATCCTTTTGTAAGCAAGAAAGCACAACAGAATTCTACCCCATTATTCTGGGAGGAAAATCCTTGAGAATGTTCCCATATGCCATCTTCCTGCATACGTAACAGGAGGTGAATCAGGTATTTCCGATGTTTTATACTTGAAGAGCAGATAAAACCGGAGTAAGTTCTCGAAGGAGATTCCAATGGAATAGTAGTTCAACGCAACGGAGGAACCATGCAGATCCTTCCCGTAATCTACCGTTTGGCCATCGCCTTCTGGGCCGGCGGGGCAGCCCTCTTCACCTTTGTCCTGACGCCGATCATCTTCAAGGCCAATGACCGTGACACTGCCGGGAAGATCGTCGGCACACTCTTTCCGGGCTACTTCAAATGGGGACTGGCTTGCGGCATCGTGGCGCTTGCATCCCTGCTATTAATCAGGGGCAAGAACTTCACTCCGGTTCTCGTGGTGTTGATTCTGATGCTCTCCCTGACCGCCTTTCAGGCCTTTTCCATCGAACCTCGAGCTGCGGCCATCAAGAAGGAGATACCCTCCTTTGTCACCACTCCAAAGGAGCATCCCAAGCGCCGAGAGTTCTCCAGGCTCCATGCAATCTCCGCTGTCTGCAACCTGACCGTCATTGGCGGAGGAATACTGCTGATAGTTCTCCTGTAATCGCGATTGTTAGCAGAAAGGAAGAAGATACCTCGTCACCATTCCGGAAAAATCAGCCTGTTTCATCCCCGAAGACATCTCTGATTCACCAGAATTCCCCGCCTGTCATCAAACGTATTCAGGTGTTCTCTCAAGTCGCTTTTTCGCCACGTGGGTATAAAATGTTGCTTCGTCATTACCGGCAGCCACCATCTTTTCAAGCCATTTTCGCGTGTTATTCCAGTCCTTATCTTTCCAGTATTGCTGGGCGATTTGCAATCTGAAACCTTGCAGATACGGACTCTCAGGAAAATCTGTTTCAAAGCAGGAGAAAGTATCCAGGAATTTATTAAAACATTCAGCATATTTATCGGGGTAACGTTTAGAATCTATTTTCAGACCGACACCTTCTGTCGAGGAACTTCCGGCAAGATGACGCTCTTTTTCCCACCCCAGCAGTGCAAATAATTTTCTGGCATAGGCTAGTTCTGCGGCTGCGGTACCTTTACATTCCTTTATGGTTACGTCATACCAGTCAATAGCCATCTGTAGCGTATCCAGAAATGACGGATCAATCTTATAGGTCATAGTAGATTCAGACCAGTAATCACCATTTTTCAGGTACGATTGCGCTAAAGGGGACGCTATCGATAAATCGTCAACTTTGGTAGACACCTCTTGCAGCAGAGCAATTCTTTCTTTTACTGCCATAGTTTCATCCATCTTGGGATAATATTGTATCAGTATTTTCCATTCCTCAATAGCAATATCATACTGTTTCATTGCATAGGATATTTCACCCAAAAGATAGATAGCTTTCGCTGTTATAAAATCTGCCTTATCGCCACACGCTAAATTGATTAGTTCTATTTTAGCCTTATCATACAACTTATGACGATAATAGGTCTCCGCAAGCTGGAATTGTTTGTACGTTTCCTGATGTACTTTAATATTTGGTTCGTCACAGTAATCAGTAAGTAATTTTGTTCTTTAACAATTGAAAAGCATGAGTTCCATCAGGTAGTTATGGAAGCGCGACCAACCATTCTATCTGAGAGAGGAACCCATGCTTATCAAACAG